>DASXMJ010000076.1 GCA_036495685.1 Candidatus Binataceae bacterium
AACAACAACCTTACTGGCTTCCTCGATTAGTTGCACGATCTCATCGGGGTGAGTGGCCACGGAAGCATGGCTCGTTTGCAAGGTAATCGTCTTCCTCGGGCTGGATGCGCTGCGCCATCCACTCTTCGGTCTCCGGACGAATCAACCGGTCGTTGGCCGAGATCTGATACCAACTGGGCTTTACTTTCCACGCCGGTGCTCCCGACTTCTCTTCGAAGCAACGAGCCGCTGTTGGCTTCTGTGTAAGAGCCCATACTAGCGATTCTGTTTCGTCATCGAGATCGTGGCAGAAGGTTTCATGAAACTTCTCGGGTGCGATCCATAGAAACCCGTCCTTGTCTTTACGTACGTCAGATGTCCATTGGGGCGGCGACCAGCGCGCGAGAAGGCTCGTGAGGCTCTCTCCTCATCGAGAGCCGGTCCTGCCAGATAGACGAGGCCCACGACATTTGGCATGTGGCCAGCCCCCGTGATGACGGCGCAACCATAGGCATGGCCGACTAGCAGCGTAGGAGTCTCCTGTGCGGCTGCCAACCTGCTTGTTCTGTCGACATCGTCAGTCAACGAGGTGAGGGGGTTTTGCACGGCGAAAACCCGGTAGTTCTTCTTATGGAGCGGAGGAATGACATGACGCCAGTGCGAACCATCGCCCCAAGCGCCATGCACGAGTAGGATATTTGGTTTCTCAGGCATCGTCGAAATCTCCCTCGTTGTTGAGTTGCTTGGCTGGACTTCCGTTCAACATTTGCTGGCCAAAACATCTACTCGGCCACTTCGAAAATGACTTCCAGTTCAACGGCGCCGCCGAGCGGAAGACTTGCAGCGCCCTGGACCAGGCGGCATGGGTTTTTGTCTTTTCCGAAGACGTCTTGAAGCAACTCCAGGCTGTAGATAGGATGCACCTCCCCGCTTAAGGTTGCGCGCCCGCTGACAGAAAACGAGGCCCAAGAGGCACCTTCAGGAACTTGGCTCGGCGTGAGCGACTCTTCAACCGCTCTTTAGGAGACCCATGGATTGTTCGTACCGGGTCAGCGCCTGTCGAACTGGCTCGAGCTCGGCGCGTGTGTAGATCAGGGTCGCCCTACTATTGCCCGTGTGTCCAAGAGCACGGCCAATCACCGAGGTTGGAGCACCGAGCAAGCCCAAATGAGTTCCGAACGTCCGCCTCAAGTCATGGATGGTCAGATCGCGAATCTTTGCTCGCGCGAGAATCTCTCTCCACGCTTTTTTCGGTTCCTGCATGTGGCCACTCCCAGACCGTTGACGAGGCGCGGGAAAGAGAAATTCCGATTTTTCCAGGCTTGGCAGCTTCCGGAGCATCTCTATGACTCCTTCCGTCAAGGGAAGAACCTTCGGTTTCTCGCTCTTCCCACGGCCGCCGGGCAGAGTCCATATTGCCGTCTCGAAATCGAAATCCTCCCAACGAGCCGTAAGCAACTCTCCTTTTCGGCAACCCAGCGTCAGGACCAACGTGAAAAAGTCGCGCCAATGGCGACGCTGTTCTGCGCGGAGGGCCTCCAAGAGCGCCACAATCTCGTTCGGGCGTAGATATCTCTCCCGCGAATACTCACGGTTGCGCCTTACGGCGTCGGCCGGATTCTCTGTCACCGCGTGGTGGCGCATACTTCGAGTCCAGTTCCATGCGGTTCTGATCGCCTCAACCGTTCGATTGGCGGTGACCGGACCGTTGGAAGCGGTGATTTTGTTATGCAGCGCTACCAGATCGGCCGGGATGATCTCCGAAATCCTCCTCTTCCACAGGTCTTTGTATACGGCCCCCGCCAAATCGAACCGGGCCTTGTCTCGTTTCCAGGATCGCCGGTGCCTCTCTGCGTATTCAGAAATAAATCTTCCGCATAAAGTCTCGAGGGTCATCTCGCCAGAGGCTCTCTGCCGCAATTGGACTCGTTCTGCCGCGGGATCTCGCTGCGCGTAAGTGTCCCCTTTCGCCTTCTTCGCCAGAGTGCGTGCCGCATCGACACTCAAGTCGGGATACCTGCCAAGCTTGAGCCGACGGAAACGGCGATCGACAGGACTTCTGAATTCCAGGAAGAAAGTCTTCAAACCGGAACGCGCGACACGTAGTCCGAAACCCTTTAGCTCACCATCCCGCAAGAACTGCTCCCGGGAAGAGGGCTTTGCACCCTCTGCCAGCCGGTTGGTCAAACGGACCCAATCAGCGGAACGCATACGTGGACGATACTCCGCACCTCTCTATTTTGGAAGAATTTTGGAAGAATGATGCACCGAATTCGGGCGTAAAAAGCCGGATTTCAGCGTAACGTTTGCGGAGTGAAAAACAGCACTATTTCTTAGGAAAGAATGCCGATTTTATTGGATTTTCTGATGATTCTTATGGAGCGGGTGATCGGTTTCGAACCGACGACCTCGTGCTTGGCAAGCACGCGCTCTACCAACTGAGCTACACCCGCTCGCGAGGCCGGACTAAATCGTTTATCGGGCGTCTGGTCGCAAGTCAAATCAAACCGCCGCACGCTTGCCAGCCGTGCGCACGTCAGGCGGTCTCAACGCGCGGAGCACTTTCAAATAATAATCGATCCCGGACCAGACTGTGACCACCAGCGCGATCCACAGCACGAACATCCCGAATGCGAAGCAATCGACGTGAAAGTACGTGTAGTGAATGAGCAACCCGTGAATCGCGATGACCTGGAGCGCCATCTTGTACTTGCCCAGCTCGTCGGCGCCCATCACCATTCCTTCGGTCGCTGCAACTGCGCGTAGACCGGTCACCATGATCTCCCGGATCACCAGGACCACCACCATCCAGGCGGGGACATTGGGCGAGCGCGCCATCCCGGCGAGCATGATGAGGGCGGTCGTAACCACCAGCTTATCAGCCATCGGGTCGAGGAACTTCCCGATCGCGGTCACGGAGTTGTAGCTGCGCGCTATGTAGCCATCGAAGAAGTCGGTGATGGTCGCGAAGAAGAATACCGCCGCCGCGATCGCAGAGGGCAGCGGGCCGGTCTGCATCAGCAGCCAGACAAGAAGAGGCACACAGGCGATTCGGAGGAGAGTCAGGACATTTGGCGTCGTCAGTTCCACGCCTCGCTCCGCAGCGGTCTTCTTTTGAGAATAAGGCAATCGGATAACTGGCGCAAATTGGCTGTTTCCGTACCAGATCGGGATGAGACCCGCCGACATTGTTGTTGACTGCTAACAGTTCAGCAACGTAGCGTCACTTTAGCAGTCCCCGTGTCAGCAGCGGACCAAAGAGTGGACAGGGTTGGATGAAGCATCGTTTCCAAAGCGATTTTCTCGTCATCGGTGGCGGTATTGCAGGGCTGATGTTCGCGATTCGGGCCGCGGAATTCGGCACCGTCACGGTGCTGACCAAGGCCGAGAGCACTGAAGCCAATACCGCTTACGCGCAGGGCGGCATCGCCAGCGTCTGGAGCGTGCACGACTCGTTCGAATCACACATCGATGACACCTGGCGCGCGGGCGCCGGGCTGTGCGATCGCGCCGCCGTGGAGAGCATCGTCCGGGAAGGTCCGGACGTGGTGCGCGAGTTGATCCGGCTCGGTACCCAGTTCAGCAAGCTCGAACATGGCGACGAGGATGAATATGACCTCGGGCGTGAGGGTGGCCATAGCCATCGTAGGGTGCTGCACGCACAGGATTTGACCGGGCAGGAAATAATGCGCGCTCTAACGGAGGCGGCGCGCGCCAACAAGAATATCCGAACGCTGGAAAATCACGTCGCGGTCAACTTGCTGGTGGAAAGTTCGTTGGACGGTAAGCCGGGTGCGTGCTGGGGCGTTTACGCCTATGACCGGAAGGCGCAGACGGTAAACAGAATTCTGGCGCGCGCGACTCTGCTCGCTACCGGCGGCGCGGGCAAAGTCTATCTCTACACCACGAACCCGGACATCGCGTCGGGGGATGGCGTCGCGATGGCGTATCGCGCCGGTGCCACCATCGCGAACATGGAGTTCTACCAGTTCCATCCGACCTGCCTGTTCCATCCGGCGGCAAAATCTTTCCTGATCTCCGAAGCCCTACGCGGCGAAGGTGCTATCCTGCGGCTGCCCGACGGAACGCCCTTCATGAAGCACTACCACCCGGACGCGGAGTTGGCGCCGCGCGACGTGGTTGCACGTGCCATCGACTCCGAGATGAAGCGGCACGGCTTGGACAACGTTCTCCTCGATTTGAGTCATCGCGATGCCGACTTCATCCGCGGCCGCTTCCCGAATATCTACCGGCGATGTCTCAACTTCGGCTTCGATCTTACCAGAGGTCCGATTCCGGTGGTTCCGGCCGCGCACTACATGTGCGGCGGCGTGCAGACCGATTTGAATGCCTCGACGGAAATTCCTCGTCTCTACGCGGCCGGCGAAGTAGCCATGACCGGCTTACATGGAGCAAATCGTCTGGCATCGAACTCTCTCCTGGAAGCGGCGGTCATGGGGCGGCGCGGGGCGACTGCCGCAGTCGAGATGATCAAATCGGCGAAGGGCGCTCCGCCGGAGTTTCCGGAGTGGGACCCTGGCCGCGCGATTCGAAGCGAGGAGCGGGTGCTGATCACGCAGAGCTGGGACGAGATTCGCCGCCTGCTGTGGAACTACGTCGGAATAGTCCGCAGCGATCGGCGCCTGGAACGGGCGTTGCGGAGGATCGAGCTAATCAAGGAAGAGATTCACACTTACTACTGGTATCACACGATCGATTCCGACTTGATCGAGCTGCGCAACCTGGCAACCGTGGCCGAACTCATCGTCCGCTCGGCGAGGGCGCGCAAGGAATCGCGCGGGCTGCACTACAATATCGACCATCGCGACACCGGCGGAGACGAGTGGCTTCATCCGACCGTCCTTCGTAGAGAATAGAACCAAGGGCTTGATGCCGGATCTTGGAGTCGGTTGCCCGGCGCGGAAGGGATCCAGAAAAGAACCAGGGCTGGCCGAGAAACGCGAGCTAAGAGACAGACACCGGCTGGCGAGTCGGGGTTTCGGCGTAGGAGTATGACAGCCGGTCGCCGTCAAGATCCACCGTTACACGGCCACCCTTGGTGAGTCGGCCGAACAGGACTTCGTCCGCAAGGGTGCGGGCAATTTCGCTTTCGATAAGGCGTGCCAGCGGGCGCGCCCCGAAACGCGGTTCATAGCCGTGTTCTGCCAGCCACTTCTTTGCGGCAGCCGTTGTCGTCAGCACGACCTTTTGCTTGTCCAAGCGGTCCTGAAGCTCGCCCAGAAATTTGTCTACCACTTTCTCGACGACTGGAGCGCTCAGCGGAGCAAATTCAATCGTCGCCGACAACCGGTTGCGGAATTCTGGACTGAACATCCGCTCGATCACGGTTTTCGGCGTGCCGGCGCCTATCCCGCCGTGAAAGCCAATCATCGAACGAGCCAGTTCCTGGGCACCGGCATTAGTGGTCATAACCAGCACAACGTTGCGGAAATCCGCCTTGCGGCCGTTGTTGTCGGTGAGGGTCGCGTGATCCATCACCTGCAGCAGGATATTGAACAGGTCCGGATGGGCTTTTTCGACTTCATCGAGCAACAGCACGGAATGCGGGGTCTTGTTGATCGCATCGGTGAGCAGCCCGCCCTGATCGAAACCAACGTAGCCGGGAGGCGCACCGATCAGACGCGAAACCGTATGCCGCTCCATATATTCCGACATATCGAAGCGCAGAAACTCGACTCCCATGGTCTTGGCCAGCTGACGCGCGACTTCGGTCTTGCCAACCCCGGTTGGACCCGCGAACAGGAACGATCCCACTGGCTTGTCCGGATGACTGAGGCCCGAGCGCGCCAGCTTGATCGCGCGTGCGACCGCCTCGATGGCGGTGTCCTGACCGAAGACTGCCAGCTTGAGGTCTTCCTCGAGGCTCTGCAAACGTGTCCTATCCGTTGAGGAAACCGTGCGCTCAGGAATCTTCGCCATCCGCGCGACGGTGCGCTCGATGTCGCGGACGCCGACCGTGATGGGATCTGGTGAGCCTTTGCCACGCAGGTGCCCTGCGACTCCAGCCTCGTCCATCACGTCGATCGCTTTATCGGGGAGGAAGCGATCGTTGATATAGCGTCCTGACAACTCCACCGCCAGGCGGAGTGCTGGTGCGGTGTAGCGAACGTTATGATGTTTCTCGTAGTAAGACTTGAGTCCATCGAGGATCTGTACGGCTTCCTCTTGGCTCGGCTCGAGCACATCGATGCGTTGAAACCGGCGCGCGAGCGCTTTATCGCGATCGAACGACCGCTTGTATTCCTGGTAGGTCGTCGACCCGATGCATCGAAGATCGCCGGAGGCGAGTGCCGGCTTGAGCAGATTGGAGGCATCCATGGTCGAGCCGGAGGCCGCCCCTGCTCCAACGATGGTGTGAATCTCGTCGATGAATAAGATGCGCTTGGGGTTTCCCACCACCGCCTTGATAATCGCCTTCAGGCGCTGCTCGAAATCGCCGCGAAAGCGCGTGCCCGCGAGGAGAGCGCCCATGTCGACCGCATAGATCTCGACGCCCTTCAGCGCGGGCGGCACTTCGCCGTGATGTACCGCCAACGCCAGCCCTTCCGCGAGCGCGGTTTTGCCGACGCCCGCCTCACCCACGAACACCGGGTTATTCTTGCGGCGGCGGAGCAACACGTGAATCGCCCGCTCGAGCTCATTCTTGCGGCCAACCAGCGGATCGATTTTGCCCTGCGCGGCGCGTTCCGTCAGGTTGATGGTGTAAGTCTTGAGCGCCTTTGACGGCGATACCCTGCGCTCGCCTTCTTCGTCACCGCCGGCGTGCGCTTCGTGCCCCTCTTCGTCGTCGCCCTCTTCTTCAGTGCCGCCGACGTCATGGTCTTCATCGGGACCGGCCTTCGAGACGCCGTGCGAGATGAAATTGATCACGTCAAAGCGACTGACGCCATTCTCCTGGAGAAAGAGAATCGCGGGCGACTCGGTTTCGTGGAACATTGCAACCAGCACGCTCGCGCCGTTGATCTCGGTACGTCCCGCGGACTGCGAATGGACCGCGGCCCGCTGCAGTGCGCGTTGTACGCCAATCGCGTAGCGCGGCGCGACTTCCTCCCCTTTGGGCAGCCGCTCCATTTGCTCATCGAGATAACGCTCGAGCTTTCTCCTGAGGACCTCCAGGTTGGCGCCGCTGTGCTTGAGCACATTGCTGGTAGTGACGTCATGCAGCATCGCGTAGAGCAAATGCTCCAGGCAGACATATTCGTGGCGGCGATTGACCGCCTCGGTCATCGCCAGCTGCAGGGTTACCTGAAGCTCTCGGCTGATGTTTATAGAGGAAGGCATGATCGGCGAGGCCTTTACTCCTTCTCCATCGTGCACTTCAAGGGATACTCCGCCTGGCGGGCAAGTTCCTCGACGGTTCCTACCTTGGTCTCCGCGATTTCGAACGGGTAGACGCCGGCGACTCCCATGCCATTCTGGTGCACGTGGAGCATGATCCGGGTCGCTTCGGCGTGAGGCTTGTGAAAGACCGCTTTCAGCACCTCGACCACGAATTCCATCGGCGTGTAATCGTCGTTCAGCAAGATGACCTTGTAGAGCGGGGGCTTGGCGGTTTTGGCCCTGGTCTTGGTCCGCCGTTCAGTGACGGTGCCACCCTGCCCACCGTCGTCACCATCGCCGTCGCCGCCCGCGGTCTTGGCAAGCATGGTCCAGCGATATTTGCTGTCACCGTTCATAAACCTTCCTGACGTAATAAAGATAGCAGATCGGCGGCGATCAAGGAGCAGGCAAGACACCCTCACGGACTCCTAATCCGGTGTCTACTTCACTTGCTTCAAGCGGCCCGCGGTGCTCCGACGTGGTTTGACAATTCCGAAGCAGAACTAGGCGATCTCTCGCACGTCGCTATTTCGCCTGCGCATAGCAAATGGGAGCGCTCTCGCTGCTCCCATCGCCCGACGAGTGAACCGTGAGCCATGGTTTGTTGGGTGCGCTAGGATTGTTAATCTTCATTCCGCTCGAGGAGCGCTGCGTGGATCAGAATCATTACCAGCTTGGGTCGTGCCGGGTTCTTCGAGTGGGTTCGCGCTCCTAAATTCCTTGGCGAGACACGAAGAATGAACGACGCCGCACAACAATACGAAGCGCAGATCGTCGAAGGAATCGAGAAGGTCCCGCGCGACGATTGGGACGCGGTGCTGGCGCCCGATGACTCGCCGTTTGTGGAATGGGATTGGCTGCGCGCGATGGAGAAATCGGGTGCGGCGGCGCGCGACACCGGATGGGCGCCGTTTCATATCGTCATCCGCCCCCGCGGCGGGCGCAAAATCATCGCCGCGTGTCCGCTCTATCTTAAATCGCACAGCATGGGCGAATTCGTCTTTGACCACGGATGGGCCGACGCGGCCGAGCGCGCGGGGATTCGCTACTACCCCAAGGTGGTGGTTGCGGTGCCTTTCACACCCCACACCGGACGGCGACTGCTGACCGCGCCCGGGGCGGATCGCGTGACCCTCTGCGCGATCCTCGCAAACGCCCTGGTTAAACTGTGCGACGACAATAAGCTGTCTTCGGTGCACGTAAACTTCTGCGCCGAAGACGAGGCCGCGTTGCTAGCGCGCGCCGGGTTCCTGGAGCGGCACGGTTATCAGTATCATTGGCAGAATGCCGGGTTCGCGACTTTCGACGACTACCTGGCGCGCCTCAAGCACAAGCGGCGGACCGCGGTGCGCCACGAGCGCAGCCAGGTTCGCGACGCGGGCATCGAGGTGCGGGTATTGGCGGGAGAGGAAATCGCCGATGCGATGTTCCCGACCATGTTCAAGGTCTACCTGGCGACCATCGAAAAGTTGTACTGGGGGCGCCAATACCTGACGCAGGAATTTTTCGGCCTGCTTCGGCGACACTTCAAGCGACACTTGAGGTTTGTTACAGCCCGAGATCGACGCGAGATCATCGCGGGCGCGATCTGTCTGGAAAAGGCGGGCGTGCTCTACGGGCGGTACTGGGGCTGCTTCCGCGAGGTCCGATTTCTGCACTTCGAGGTCTGCTACTACGCAGGGATCGAACATGCGATCGCCAACGGACTCAAACGATTCGAGCCCGGTGCGGGAGGTGAATACAAGTGGCTGCGCGGGTTCGATCCGGCCCTGACGCGCAGCATGCACTACGTGTCGCCTCCGGGGTTGCGCAGGGCGGTGGGAGATTTTCTGCGGCGCGAGCGCCAGGAAGTTGCGCACTGGATTACCGCGGGAGGCGAGCGCAGTCAGTTGAAGCCGCCGCCACCAAGCGATGAAGAGCAGCAGTAGGCGGAAACGGCAGGACTTTGCTTACCAGGGTCAAGGACCGGGATACTCGGCTGCACGCTGGTTCCACTGAAAGCGCGGTCTTCCACCTGCCCGGTGGTCAGGTCTATTTGCCTTTGCCGCCGACCACTGCGATCGCCGGGGCTTCCGGTTCGGGCACCGGCTCACCGGTGAGGTTCACCACCTGATTTCGATACTTGGTTAAGTGCCCGCGCGCTACCTCGTAAGCTTGCTGTGCCCGACTGAGAGATTTGCCGATTTCCTCGAAGCGGTCCTCGAAATAGCCGAACGCGCTTTGCGCCTTCTTCAGTTCCTCGGTCGCGCGTTCGTAGCTCTTGGCGAACTCGTACATCTTGAAGACCATCTGGATGGACTGAAGTGTGATGATCAGCGTGTTGGGGGACACCGCGAACACCCGTAGTTTGTTGAGGTATTCGCTCAGGTCTCCGTTCAGGACCGTTTCCATGTAGAGCGTCTCGCTCGGCAGATACATTAGCGCCATATCCGTGGTGCCGCTTTCGGGCCGGATGTACGCAGCGATGCGGCGCGCCTGCTCCTTCATGACCCGAGCAAATTCGACTCGCGCGGCGTCCAATGACCGCGGATCGGAGTTGCTGAATAGCGGCAGCACCTGCTCGCGCGGAAACTTTGCATCGATGGGCAGATTGCGCTCGGGAAATTTTACGATCGCGTCGGGACGCCCGGAAATGTCGACTCCCGGCGAGGCCTGCAATTCGTACATGTGTGCGGGCAGGAAATCCTCGAGCAGACGCTCGAGGCTGGCCTCACCGAACTTGCCGCGCAGATGCGGCATCTTGAGCAGGTTGTTCAGGTCATTGATCGAAGCGCCGATCTCCCCGACGTTGCGCAGTTGCTCCTCCGCGGCCAGCAGGTGCTGCTGAACCTTCTCAAACTGCGCGAAGCCTTCTCTAATATTCTGGTCGAGCTTGCTTTGCACCTGGTTGGTGATCGCCAGCAGTTTTTGATCGATCTCGAAGCGTACCGATTCCAGTCCGTCGCGCATCTGCGAAGTCAGCGCCGCGATCTCCAATTTTAGACCGGCCGCCTGTTCCTCGCGTCCGGCCTTAAGCTGCTGTTCCAGGTCGTTTTTCAGAGCGAGAAAGCCTTGCGCGATTCGATCGGCGGTTTCTTGGCGCAAATCACCCTTGGTATCGCTCAGGCGCTCGGCCATGTCCGCGGTCGCGCGCACGAACTTGCCGTCCAAGTCGCGCGCGACCACGTCGAGCTGCTTCACTAGTCTGTCGAAGGAATTTGCCCCTGCGTACGAACGGACCCGGAAAATCGCCATTGCCGCGATCGCAACCAAGCCCGTTACTATCACCGCCGCGACCAGCGCCGCCTCCACCATGTCCACCCCTCACCAGTAATCTTATCGTCCCCCGATTCGGCGGTCTAATCGCGGCGATGCGGGTTTGCACAACGCCTGATATGTTGCCCTGCACGGACCGTGGGCGTGAAAGACCTGCTTAAAAAGGGCTCCATCCTCATCGTGCTTGGCACCGGGGGAGTAGGGAAAACCACCGTAACCGCGGCGCTTGGGATCGCCGGTGCAGAGCGGAATCTGGACACTGCGCTGATCACGGTCGATCCCGCGCGCAGACTGCGCGACGCGCTCGGCTTGAAGCGGCTCGGCGGGCGCCCCACGCGCCTCTCGCGCGGCCACCTCGCGGCCGGCGGACTTGATCCCGCGCTCAAGCTGTCCGCGATGATGCTCGACGTGAAGGGGGCGTGGGACATGATGGCGGAGCGGTTTGCACCCGATGCCGCCACGCGTCGTCGGATTCTGCAAAATCCCTTTTACGAGCGTCTCACCGCAGAATTCGCGGGGGCCGAGGCTTTCGCGGCTTTGCAGCAACTCTACGACTTGCATGAAGCGGGAAAATTTGAGCTTAAAGTCGTTGACACTCCCCCGGCGGCCCATGCATTTGAATTCCTGGAGGCGCCCGCGCGTTTCACACGCCTGCTCGACTCGCGCGCGGCGCGGTGGATTTTTACCCCGTCGCTTTCCGCCGGACGGCTTGCGGTCAAACTCGCCAGCCAGGCGGCGCGGTTCGTAGTACGCGAACTGGAGAGATTCGCGGGCGGCCGGGCACTTTCGAGTGTGTCGGATTTTTTCGCGGCGGCCTCGGAAAGCGTCGATGCGGTCGTCGATCAACTACGCAAGACTGAGGTCCTGATGCGTTCGGACGCGGTGCGGTTCGTGATGGTAACGACGCCGGAAGCGGATCGCCTAGTTCGAGCGCGGGAGCTGATCGAGGAAATGAAGGCGGATGGGTTAGCGCTATCGGCGATTGTGATCAATCGCTTCCTGGGCGAGCGATCCTTGCGTCAAGCTGCACGTGGTTCAGCTGGGGCGGGGTTGGAATATCTCGATGAAATTCGGAGCCTGGAAAGCGAACTCGCCGATGATATCGCGAAGAGAAACGGTACCGGCGCCGTGATGACACACCTGGTTCGTCATCGCGAACAGACCCGGGCTGCGGTGGTTCGGGTTGCCGAATTCGCAAGTCAGATACCGCCCCAGGTAAAGTTAGCAGTCGCGCCTGAACTCGCCATGGAAGCGATGCACGACCTCGGCGGGTTACACCGAATCGCGGGATTTATTACCAGCGGGATCGATATCGTGGAGGTCTTGGAGAACGCGGTTTCGGGTGGGAGCGCGACGCGGCGATCACGGCGCGCCGTGCAGCGATGAACATTCGAGGCGAAGAGTGTCTAGCGTGGGGGACTACAAAAACCGCGCGCAGCTCCTCTCCCCACCTCTCTTCCGAGCTCGGACCCCTCGGTCTGCCGCGGCTACAACTATTTCTGGTGGCGCTTTTGCAGATACACTGACCTTCAACCGAGCGAGCTTGGAAATAACGTCGGCGGTCCGTTGCATGGGGCGGCCGCGTGATCAACTTTACTTCTTCGTCGCTCGGACATTGGCTTCGACCCGCGACGGACGGCAATGGCGAAGTTTCTCCGCATCGGGGTCCATCATTCGAATGTGTCCGGATATACGTCCAAAGCATGGTCAGTCCGGCGGATCGGCAGCACCGTGCTGCTGAAATGGGGCGTGGTCGAGGTGCGCGGAGTAGGCCGTACCCGGCGGGTCTACTGGACGGTCCCACCTCGAGAAAAGACCGTCCGCTGCCGCACAGCGCAGAGCGCCCGAGCATACGTGAAAAAGGCTATCGCACGGAGGGTTAACCATCGGTACGAACGGCTAGCAGACAATGTGCCCATCCGGCGGCGACCTGCACGCGCGAGCGTCGAGTTCGCTCGGGCTCTCGCCACTATCTTGTTTGTCGACATCGTGGGTTCGACCGCGAAAGCCGCGCGGCTCGGCGACCGTCGCTGGACGGAAGTGCTTAATCACTACTACGCGGCAGTTCGCGGAGCGCTTCGCGCCAACCGCGGCACAGAAATAATCACCACCGGCGACGGGATGCTCGCCACCTTCGAGACGCCAACCGCGGCAATTCGATGCGCGTCCGCGATCCGTCATGCCGTCCGCACGCTGGGTCTGGAGATCCGAGCCGGGCTGCATACCGGCGAATACAAAATGATGGGGAACGACGTCGTCGGCATTGCTGTACATATCGGCGCACGAGTAGCTGCCATGGCGGGCGCCAGCGAAGTAATGGTCTCGAGCGCGGTGAGGGACCTGGTGGACGGGTCGGCAATCAGATTCAAGGACCGAGGTGTTCACAAGCTCAAGGGAGTGCCCACCGGGTGGCGGCTCTACCTGGTCGAGTCATAACCGGGTATTTTCACGCGCGGTGATGCCAATCTTTTCCCCGCCGAAGTCAGCAAGGGCACCCGGCCACGCTCAGCTCGTCACCTTTTGCTTCGAGTTCCAGGCGGTCGAAAACCCGCGTTACCAGGCGACCGCGGATTCTCTTTCCCGCGACTGGTCAGGGCCACGATGAGTGAGTAAATTTACTAGTGGATTAAGACCTTTCGATGGACTGGTTCAGTAAACGAGACGATCACGACCACCATCGCGCGACCCGCGGCGGACAGCGTCCCTCGGTCAGCGAAATATCCGATGAGTTGCTAGTCGGCGAATATCCCACCCGCGGCGACATCGAATGGCTCAAAGACACCTACAACATCGCTGCGGTACATAACCTTCAGGACGATGACGACCTACGCCACAACGGCCTCGACCTTAAGCAGCTGCGGGCCGAGTATGATGCTCGGGGCATCCGGTTTCGGCGCACACCGATTCAGGATGGCAGCGCTGACGCGATGGCGGACCGGCTCGCAGTCGCCCTCGCCGACCTACGCGAGCTGGTCGATGCGCATGGCCGGGTTTATCTGCATTGCAACGGTGGATTGAATCGGGCCCCTACCCTTGCCATCGCCTTCCTGCGCGCCCATCGGGGAATGTCTCTGGAGGAGGCGCTGGCGCTGGTCAAGGCGCGGCGGGCGTGCGGACCATTCATGACGGTGCTCGAGGACTATTTCGGGCCGCGGGATTTCAAGCCGGATCGATGAAATGAGCGCCGCGGCGGGAACCTTATCCGGACCGATACCGAGGCATAGACTTCTCACCGCCTTCGCTTGGGGTGTGCATCTGTACACCGCGCTCGGCGCCGCTGTCGGACTGCTAGCGATCTACTACGCTTCCGGGGGCGATTTTCGTGCCTCGTTTCTCGCGATGGCGGCCGCGACCCTTATCGATTCCAGCGACGGACCCTTGGCCCGCTGGATGAAGGTCAAGCAGCGCATACCCTCCTTCGATGGCACCCTCCTCGACAACATCGTCGACTACCTCACCTACACAGTCGCGCCGGTCTTTCTGATGATCGAAGCTGCCATCATTCCCTCTACCCATCTAGGCCTGTTGCTCGCGTGCTTCGTGATGCTCGCGAGCGTTTATGGTTTTTGCCAAACCAACGCCAAGACCCCGGACCATTATTTCCTGGGCTTTCCCAATTACTGGAACCTTGTGGCCTTCTATCTCTTCTGCCTGGATGGATCAGCGATTTTTAACTGGGCAGTCCTCGCGCTGCTCGCGGTGATGGTCTTCATTCCGATCCGTTATATATATCCAAACCGCACCATTCCGCTGCGGCCGGTGACTCTCACACTCGGAATAATCTGGGCGGTAGTGACCCTGGTGATGCTGTTCGAGCTGCCCGTGGTCAATCCAATCCTGCTTGCGGTTTCGCTCAGCTTTATCGCCTATTACCTGGTCGCCTCTTTCGTTCTGCACGCGCTCGCGCTGCGAGTTCGCCCGGCGGTAGTGCCGGTCGTCGAATGAGAGCGGTGACGGCATCGATCGCCGCGCCGGAGCCGTGGCTGGAAATAATCGAGGGGGGATCCCCCTTCCTTCTGATCGCTCCCCATGGCGGGCGTGCCGGAAAAGCTGCACAGGCAACCCTTCATCCCAAGGTCAACGACCTTCACACTGCTGAAATCACTCGCGAACTGGCGGCGCGCCTCGACGCATCCGCGCTTATCAATTCTGCGATGGACCGTAACCTCATCGACTGCAACCGCATCCCGCAGCTCGCGGAACGGGCTCCCTGGGTGTTGGAGATTATCGCCCAGCACCTGGCCGTGATGGTGGAGCGCTTTGGTCGCGCCACGGTGCTGCTCGTTCACGGATGGAACATCATCGAACCAAGGGTCGATTTTGGACTCGGCGTGCGCACCTATGGACGGGAGCTTCGACCGGCGGGTTCGGCACGGGTTTCCGCCAGCGACGATTTTATCAACGGTCCGCTGCTCTCACTTGCGAGGAACCTGCGCGCCGCCGGAATCACTCCGACTTTTGGGCTGCGCTACCCAGCCGGCGGCATCCACAACTTGGTCCAGGCCTTCACCGAACGGCATCGCGAAAGTCCGCTAACTCCGCTCAGCCGTATCTCCGCCATCGCGGCACAGGGACTGGTGGATGCGGTTCAGCTCGAGTTGTCGGTTTCGGTAAGATTGCTCGGCCCGCCTCGCCAACGATGTGTGGAAGCCATAGCCGACACTTTCTCCGGCCAGCCGCAAGCCACTGCCCCGTCCGATTCGAATCTCTCAGTCGTTCGCACGCCGCTCGCTTCACGCCGTGTTTCGACGACCGCGCCAGTGCGGGTCGGGATGGAATTCTTTGACGCCGCGTCAGGGATCGGCGCGATGGCCAGCTTTGATCTCGGTACGCCCGGCTTCGGCGCGCGAATCATGATGGTGCTGGGGGAGCGGCGCGTAATTCTTTGCACTTGCGAAGGCACCACCAGACGCGACGCCGACCGGCTTTCGCTCGGACCTCTTTCCCTGGTAATTCGCGGGAGCTCGCTGGTCCTGGAGTTCGCGGGCACCGCGGTGGTGGTCCCGGACGGCTCGACCTATTTGAGCATCGAGCGCGCGCTCGCGACCGGCATCCTGGATCCACACGCGCGCGTGACCCTGCAGCTGCCGCTCTCCGGCGACGGTCTAGATCCCTCAGCTCTGTTCGGCCACGGAGCGTTCGACAGCGCAGCGCGAAATATCCCGCCCGTGTTTTCCATCGCCACGGGCGAGGCTACCCTGGAAGGTCGGCGCTACAGCCTGCGAGCGAGCACGCGCGCCGGGGTTTCGTTTACCGGCCTCGGCTCCCAGAAGTTCAACGAGCGCAGGATGATCTGGGCACTATTCCACGGAGACGATCAGGCTCCGGATGCAATTGAGCTGCGTCGCGTCGATGGCGATAGCGAACAGCAGATCGCGCGATTGTTCTCCGATGGTAAATGGTCGACATTGACCCTGAGCAGTCTTGCAATCGAAGCCGGCGCGCCAGAGTTAATGCCGCACCGGCTCGAAGCCACAGTCGCCGCGAGCGCCGGAGATTCTTTTAATCTGCTCGGAACGCCGGTTGCTTTTGTTCCACTTTCACGCCCGGGATTGAATGGCAGCCGAATCTACACCTCGCTCGGATTCGGGACTTTCAAATTGGGTACCCGCTCCGCATCGGGCATGTTCGAGTATTCTCGCCGGGTGGAGCCAGCCTCGGCGAACGATGGAGACGGCGGCGACTCAGACAGCGATTAGTGGGGTGGCGGAGCGCTCAAAATCCTGCCCGGCTTAAAGGGCGCAGTTGGGCACTATGCTCGACGCTGTGCGGCGGCTAGACGCTCGATGGTCGTGGCAATCTCACTCAACAGCTTCGCCAACGGGCTGTCGGCGAATTCATGAATGAATAGCCTGCCGCGATCGGACGCTTCGGCAAGGCGCGGATCGAACGGAAGGCGTCCGATCACCGGCAGTTCCAGGTCACTCGCAGCGCCCGCGAGATTGCCCTCGGGCATCAGTGGGCGCACTGCACGGCATCCGTCGCAGTTGAAGCCCGCCATGTTCTCGATTAGTCCGACCACCGGGACGTCGATACGACGCGCCACCCGCACCGCCTGCTGAGTCGCTTTGACCGATTGCGCCGAGGAATGGCTCACCATCACGATCCCATGCGGCTGCACCATGCGCGCGACCGCGTACAAGTCCTCAATGCCGGGAGCAAGGTCGATCAGCACGAAATCGAGCGACCCCAACCGCGCCTGGGTTAGCATCTGAAACAGCGCATCCGACTCCCTGGTTGCGGTCGGCCGGGCCCGGGGCGTCGGCTGAGGCTCATTTTCGGGCTCGACAAACGCGACCGGCGGCGGCTCGGCGTTGGCGAGCAGATCGCTTGAAACCACGCGCAACCCGTGGGGTCCGGCCGCGGGTTCGATACCTTCCACCAGCGGCAACCCGCGCGGCTGCTTCATGCCCAGCATCCCGATGATACTGGGGGAGTTCAGGTCGGCGTCCACGATCGCAACCTTCTTGCCGCGACGCGCGAGCGCCGCCCCTACATTTGCCGTGATTATGCTCTTGCCCACGCCGCCCTTGGCGCTGGCAATGAGCAAAGTGGCTCCGATTTCGGCCAGGTTTTCCCGGATGCGATCGGAGCGGCTCTCGGGGCGGTACGTTTCGCCCGAATCCGCGCCGTCTGCGAACTCGCTGAAGATTCTCATCTCGGCCATCGGAAATCAGTGGCGTCAGACCGACCACCGCTTCCCCCCAAACTGCTTTGTCCAGAGTGATGCCCCACGATCATACGCGCGAGCACCGGCAGACGCATCCCAGCACGTAGGCAGCGGCTGCTGGGGGCCTTTGCCGCTCTCTCAAGCGCTCTCCTCGTCCGCATCGGTCGAGCCGATCTTGCGATAGGTATTGCGCTCGTCATCGTAGCGCCGCTGGCTCTTCGCCTCGCGCTCCTGATCCTGCTGGCAATCGCGGCACAGGCGGGTAAATGGCATCGCGTCGAGCCGTTCCTCGGCGATGTCGAGTCCGCAGGACTCGCACACCCCGTAGCTCCCATCATCCAGCCGTTCAAGTGCGTCGTCGATCTGCTTGATCTTGATACGCTCGCGATCGGAGAGGATGAAATTGATCTCACGGTCGCGCTCTTCGGACGCGAGATCGTAGGTATCCATTCCCTCGTCTTTGTTGCCCTCGCGTTCGGCACGGAGTTCCGAGTCGATTTCGCTGAGCAACTTGCTTTTCACGTCCTGGAGATGCTCACGCACCTTGGCCAGGAATTTCTTGCGGCTCGCGGGGGCTGCTTTTTTTGCCATGGCTTGCCACCCTTCTCCTATTGTTCACGCGAATGCTTCGGTTACCCGCGCGTGGAGGTCATAGCTGAGCGCCCGCTCGATTCGTGCGCGCACGAACTCGCCAGGCATGGCCTCTCCTTTCAGAAAGACCGCACCGTCGATTTCGGGCGCCTGCCCAGACGTTCGCCCGCGCATCCGCGTGGCGCGTCCGGGCAGCGGGCCCTCGACCAGCACTTCCATCTCGCGTCCCACCAGCTCGCGATTCTTCTTCAGTGATATTTGCGCCTGCGCCTCCATCAGTTCGGCCCGGCGGGCGCGCTTGACCCGCTCCGGGACCTGGCCGGAGTGCGAATACGCCGCGGTATCTTCCTCGCGCGAATAGGTGAATACACCGACCCGCTCGAACTCCACCTCGCGAACGAAACTCAGCAGGCGCGTAAACGCCGCATCGTCCTCACCCGGGAACCCGACGATGAACGATGTGCGTAGCGTCACGTTCGGAACCCGATAGCGGATGCGGTCCAGCAGTTTGCGCAGCGTCGCACCCGACCGCTCCCGTCGCATGGCTCGCAGCACATTGTCATCCGCATGTTGCAGGGGTATGTCGACGTACTTAACAACGTTGGGCAGGGTCGTAATTGCTTCCAGCAGATCGTCGGTAACGAAATTTGGATAGCAGTAGAGCAATCGCACCCACCGAATCCCGTCGACCGTCGCAAGCTTACGCAAGAGCTCCGCTAGCGATGACGGCGGATTCAGGTCACGCCCATAGGCAGTGAGGTCCTGGGCGATGAGGTTCAGTTCGCGCACGCCGGCGGCGGCGAGCGTTTGCGCCTCGGCGACCAGGTCCTCGACCGGCCGGCTTTCATGGAGGCCGCGAATCTTGGGGATGATGCAGAAGGCGCATCGATGGTTGCAGCCCTCGGAAATCTTCAGATACGAGGTAAAGAACTCGGGGGGACGTACTCGCGCCGAGTCCGCGCGCCCAAGCAGATGTGCGGCGCCGGAATAGGGAACCGAGCGCGTTTCCGGCAGTTCGGTGCGGCGGAGCAGATCCGCCAGTTCCAGGAAATTGCCCGTGCCCACGAAAACATCGACCTCCGGCAGCATTTCCCGCAGCTCTGCCCCGTACCGCTGGGAAAGACATCCCGCGACCACGAGCCGGCGTCCCGCAGCGTGTTTCTTCACCTCGACCGCTTCCATGATCGCGTCGAGTGATTCTTTCTTGGCGGCTTCGATGAACGCACAGGTGTTCACCACCAGAACCTGCGCGGTCTCCGGATCCAAGGTCACCTCAAACCCGGCCTGGGTGAGCGCACCTAGCATCAATTCGCTATCCGCGAGATTCTTAGGGCAACCCAGTGTGAGGAGATGAACCTTTTCCATGTAGCGCTCTACCCTTGAGGGGGCTTTATTTGTACTCGCCGTGTACGAGCGAAGCAATCTCTGAAAGCAAGCACGGTGCCAAACGCGCGATTTAGCTCTGAAACGCCTTATTTCAAGGATTCTGGCCGTACTATGTCGGCTCCTGGGGGTATCGCAAACTTGAAGAGCGAGTCTGAAACGGGCGTATTGTTCACGATGTCGGTGAACTTTAGGCTGGTAACATTGCCCAGCTGATCGATCACTCGAATCGTCTCCACATCATAGTTGTTTGAATCGAGTCCCAGCTCCACCGTGTTCCCTTCGCTCTTGGGCACCAGTTTGAGATTGGTAAGCCCATTGCTGGCGCCGTCCAACAGCGAGGCGTTGAAGTCTTTAGCAACATCGCCCGCGCCCAGTAAAAATTCCGTGGCCCCGGGCGAACGCAGCGCCTGGGCGAGTGGAGCCTCCACAACCTGATTTAGCTCCGGGTCATAGTTGTAGAGCTGGGTGCCGTCGCTGACGATCAGTTCCTTGGACGGCTCATCGAAGTCCCACCGCATCCGTCCGGGCTTGAGGAAGTACACGGTGCCCGTCCGTATGCGCTTGGGTGCACCGACCGGGGCAATTTCCTCGAAAAACTTGGCGCTGAAAGATCGGGTTTCGCGATAGTGTCGTTGCAGGCCGTCAAGGGCTTTCGCCAAGGTCTCGCCTCGGGCATAGGCCAGGCGAGGAGCGTACACCGAAAGCCCTGCTACCGAGAGCGCGAACGCTAGCCCGGCTAACTGGGGCAGGTTGAGTTTTCTGACGCCGCGCGCCTTTGATGCTCCAACCGTCACTGTATAAGGAGACGAACTTTGAACGCGCGCGCTTCACGCGCGTCGTTAGTTGGCGCTGCGAAGGCGTACCTCACGCGGCCGCGCGCCGTCCGCCGGCATGACGATACCCTCGCGTTCCATTTGCTCCACCATCCGCGCCGCACGATTGTAACCGATTCTCAGGCGCCGCTGGATCATGGAGATCGAAGCCTGGTTGGTTTCCATCACGATGCGGACCGCGTCATCGTACATTTCGTCGTGTTCCTGATCGCCCTCGGGGCTGCCATCCTCGCCGGGCGCGGTAGTTTCCAGAATTTCCATTCTATACTCGGGCGCCCCCTGCTCGCGCAGAAAATCCGTCAGCCTGCGGATTTCGTGCTCCGAAACGAAAGGTCCGTGCAGGCGGCGAAGCTTCGCGGTACCCGGTGGCAAGAACAACATGTCGCCCGCGCCGAGCAACCGCTCGGCGCCGATCGAATCCAGGATGGTGCGCGAGTCCACCCGGGAAGTCACCTGGAATGAGATGCGCGCCGGAAGATTCGCCTTTATCAGTCCGGTAATTACATCGACCGAGGGCCGCTGCGTGGCGAGAATCAGGTGAATTCCGGCAGCGCGCGCCTTGGCCGCGAGCCGCGAGATATCGCGCTCGATGGTCTTACCCTCGCTCAGCAGCAGATCGGCCAGCTCGTCGATTACGATCACGATTTTCGAAAGTTTCCGATGCTCGAAGGGCTGCGCGGTCACTCCCTGCCCTTCGCTGGGGGCTGGGGGCTTCAACTCGACCGGCTTGGCTCCGGTCGCGAGCGCCTGGTTGTAGCTGTCGACATTTCGCACCCCGAACTCCCGCATCATCAGGTAACGGGTTTCCATCTCCTGCGTCGCCCACAACAGCGCGGCCGCCGCTTTAGCCGGATCAACTACCACCGGCACCAGCATGTGCGGGATATTCTCGTATACCGAAAGCTCGAGCATCTTGGGATCAATCAGGATAAATCGCACGTCGTCGGCGGTCGTATTGAACAAAATCGCCGCGATCATCGTGTGAATCGACACCGATTTACCGGTTCCGGTCGCCCCCGCGATCAACAGATGCGGCATCCGCGCCAGGTCGGCAGCCACCGGCCGCCCGGCAATATCTTTTCCCAGGGCAATGGTGAGCTGACTGTTCTCGGCGGAGAATTCCTCCGCTTCGAGAATTTCCCGCAGATAGACTCGCTCGCGCTTGCGGTTGGGAACCTCGATTCCGACCACCGCTTCGCCCGGCACCGGCGCCTGAATTCTCACGGCGGCGGCTCGTAGGGCCATCGAGAGATCGTCCGAGAGATTCACGATCTGGCTGACTTTGATTCCCGACCCTGGTTCGAACTTATACATCGTGACGACCGGACCCGGTTGAACCTCTACCACCCTCCCCACGACGCCAAAGTCTGCGAGCTTCTGTTCCAGCACGCGTGCGCTGCGCTCCAGCGTGGATTCATCAACCTGGGTGTGTTCGGCCGGCGGCATGTCGAGCAGCGACGGCGGGGGGATCTTGTATGCGCCGCGGATGCGCGGTTTCGATGCCAGCGCATCTCTGCGCTTATCCCGCGAGGACAGTTCGCGGGTTTCGATCTTGCGTACCTTGAGCGGCGGTCGCTTTCCGTCAGGCTCCGCGCCCTCGTCCACGATCTCATCAGCGAGTTCGAAGATCCGCGGCGACCTGGGAAATTCATCATCGACCCCGCTTCCAGGCCGGACCTGCCCCCCATGCATTTTCGCCCAAGCCGCGGCCGCCAGTTCGGTCGGAGCGCGCTTGAGCATGAGCGCGAGCCCACACACCATCGCGAGCACCGCGACCAGATAACCTCCCGCCAGGTTCAGGGAAGCGGTCAACACACCCGCCGCCCACGCACCCGTCAGCCCCCCGATTCGTGGTTCACTCGGCTCGAAGAGACCCCCGGCGGTCGCCAACGCCGCCAGCAGGATCGCACCACCGAGCGCCTCACGGGCCAGGGTCAGCATTGGCGTACGGGTCCACACGCGGGCCGCCAGCGCCACCGCCAGTGCCAAACCGGCGTAGGCCGGATAACCGAGAACCGCACTAAGCGCGAAAGCGAGTGCCTCCCCTACCGGTCCGCCGAGATTGGGAACCCGTCCGACGTCGAGGCAGACAAGGCTAACCGTCGCGAATGCAACCAGCGCGATCAGGGCGAGCGCGCTCAGCTCTTCGACGATTCTGCTGCGGGGCGCCACCGTCTCTTCGAGCGCTGCCAGCGTGGGCGGCGGAGGAGTCTCGGAAGAAGATTTGGCGCTCTGGCGGGCGATCTTCCTACACCTCCACCACGTGCGGAACGACCAGCGGCCGCTTACCCAGTTCCTCGCTGAAGTAGCCGCGAATCGTCCGAACCACTTCGTCCTTCAGCGAGATCGCGTCGGCGCGGTAAGGTCCGCCGATGTCGCGCAGCCGCGCCGCCAATTCATCGCGCGCGCGCCGCATATGCGCTGAGGTTCCGTCGCCACTCACCAGGCCCCGCGATACCAGGTCCGGTCCGGCGATTATTTGACCAGTCTTCGCGGAAACGATCAGGATCGCGGTGACAGTTCCTTCCTGAGCCAGTACCTTGCGCTCGCCCAGCACTGCGACATCGCCGCGCGCACCGCCCTCGTCGATCATCACGCGGCCTGCATCCACGCTCTGACCACGGTGAGCTTGCGCGCCATTCAGAACCAGAGTGTCTCCGTCTTCAAGCAAGAAGCAATTGCGCTCCGCAATTCCCGCCTCGATCGCGAGCGCCACATGACGCGCGAGATGGCGAAATTCTCCGTGAATCGGCACGAAGTACTTGGGGCGCGTAAGCAAGAGCATCTCCGCCAGTTCGTCCCGGCTCGCGTGGCCGGATACGTGCACCGGCGCGACCGCGTCATAGAATACTTCGGCGCCGAGTTTGTACAGGCGATTGACGAGCGTGTTGATGGCGCGCTCGTTGCCGGGAATGAAGCGCGAGGAAAGCACCACCACGTCTTCGGGTTCGATCTGTACCCGCGGATGGGTGCCCCTTGAGAGTTTGGCCAGCGCCGAGAGCGGCTCGCCCTGGCTGCCGCTGGTCAGATAAGCAACTTTCCGCGGCTCCAGAAACTGGGCTTCGGCGGCTTCGACAAAGGCTCCCGGGTGAAGCGGCAGCTGTCCGCTTTCGAGACCCAGGCGGACACTTTCGCTTATCCGGCGCCCAAGCGGGGCTACGTGGCGTCCCATCTCCGCCGCCACTTCGGCGACCTGACGAAAGCGATGGAGATGCGAGGAGAACGCCGAGAGGAAAAACCGCTGGCGCGATCGCGACATGATTTCGCGCAAGACCGGTTTGAGCGAACTCTCGGAAGGGGAGCGCCCGGCGCGTTCCACGTTGGTCGAGTCGGAAAGCAACAGGACAACTCCCTCGCGTCCCAGTTCCACGAACCGTTCGCGGTCGAAGACTCGACCGTCCACCGGGGCTTCATCGATTTTGAAATCTCCGGTGTGGACGATCGTTCCAGCCGGAGTGCGAATCGCAAGGGCGACGGAATCGGGCGTCGAATGGGTGACGCGAATCGGCTCGACTTCAAAAGGACCGGCGCGAAAAGGTCGCCGCGGCCAGATAGACACCAGCGAGACTTCCTCCGCAACTGAAGCCTCCGCAAAGCGGCGCCGAACAAACGCCAGGGTCAGATCAGTCCCATAGACGGGCACCTTGATGCGCCGAAGCAGATGCGGCAGCGCCCCGATATGATCCTCGTGCGCGTGGGTGAGGACGATTCCCTCAATCTTCACCCGGGTCCGCTCGAGCCAGGAGAATTCAGGGATAAGGACCCCGCCACCAAACTCAGGCTGGTCGGGAAACATCACCCCGCAATCGATGATAATCGCGCTGCCCGAGCACTCGATCGCCATCAAGTTGAGGCCGATCTCGCCCAACCCGCCGAGCGCAACCAATCTGACCGGAATGCCTATTGGAGAGCTCCCCGCCATCACCCTTGCCCGCCCTGCCGCTGCACCAAATGAAATTATATAGCGCGTCGGACAGAGCCGAAAGTCGCGACTGGCGGGGTCACGGCCCGCTCTCGGCGGTCAGAAAGACGCAGTGAGTCTTCGATACGACACCGAATAGGCCCCGGGGCGAGCTTCAAGCAGCGATCGTCCGAGGGCTCGATGCGGTCGATGAGGCGAATCGGGTCGAAGATCAGAGTGCGCTGCAGCGCATCACTGTTCTACGCGATCTTGCGCACTTCGATCGTCCCCAGTTCAACCAGGGGTCGCGTATCGGGCCAGGTTCTCCGGCATAGTTCACCTTTTGCCCCAGTCTGCACGTGGTCCTTTAGGTTTCCACCTGATGCGACGCCTGTGCAAAGGCTCGCAGTGACTCGCTTGCCTATGCATAAACCTGAGAATAGCTTCAGCCGAGGAGGTGGCGCGCATGTCCGTAAACAAGGTTCTTTTGATCGGCAATCTCGGACGAGATCCCGAAGTCCGCTACCTACCGTCCGGCAACCCCGTGGCAAACTTTTCCATCGCGACCAGCGAAAATTACACCGATCGCAACGGCACCAAGCAGGAGCGCACCGACTGGCACAACATCGTTGTCTACGGCAAGCAGGCGGAGCTCTGCGGACAATACCTCAAAAAAGGCCGCCAGGTTTTTGTGGAGGGGCGAATTTCATATCGAAACTATGAAGCCAAAGACGGGACCGGCAAACGCTACGTAACCGACATCGTGGCTCAACGCGTGCAGTTCTTGGGTGGACGGGCCGGCGCGGGAGCCGATGACCTCGGGGACTTGGGCGGCGGCCGCGGTGGCGTGGGCCAACCGGGTGGCGGCGACCTGCCACCGATGGACGACGAGGATATCCCGTTCTGACCTCGCAGTAGCGGTTTTCAGATCGCAGCGGCGGTAAATTGCGCCACGATCGACTGGTCGTGCGGATAAGAGCCATCGCAGGTGAACTGCCCGCCAACTCTCGGCACACCAACAGCTGGCCGCTGGCCAACAAGCTTAAGGGCTTGATTAACGCCGGATTGGACACCTGCTGATCTCGAATTGTTCGAGCACGAAATGCAAGCGCGTCAAACTCCATCTGGCGGCCACGATTACCTTCTCTACATAGAGAAGATGAAGTGAGTAGTGGAGCTGAAGGGGACACGATTGGGCGCATAGCCACAATCGTAACGACTCCGTTGTTTACAGGAGCAGCACCTGGCGTACATCTGCCGTCACAGTTGCGATCTCGACGGATAACCGGATTGGCTTGATTATTGTTGGCTGCATGAAGGTGTTGGCGAAGGAGCGGATGGACCCTACGCAGGGGCTTGATCCATTCCGAGGAACGCTGCGTGTCCCAAGGTCAGGGTTTGGGACCGAGGGCTGGCCCCTCACGAGTCAGGCGTATCGACAAATGATCGCATGGAAGTGAGGTCGCATGTTCGGGACGGAAGAACTCGGTCCTGACGAATTAAACCGGAGTGCCGAGACGGGGCCACTAATCAGACTGGCTTCGATCATGCAGCGCGCCCAAGGCGATAACTCGGTCAGCTGCGGAGCGGGCGCCGAGAGGAGGAGCGGTGCGGGAGCGACAGCTGGGGCAGCGATGGGCGCGACTAGCAACGCTATTGACGGTAATACCGAAAAGGGAGGTGCCGTCGCAGGCGAGTTAGTCGGAGCCCCGCCTCACAACGATCAAGGTCGAATTCTACGGATCCGCGGGCGCGCGGCGGCTGCGTTGGCTGCGCGCGCAGACATGAAGAACTCTTCAAGCGATTGACGCAGTTCAGCGATTGCAACTTGCCTGAAATTGTCCGGCAACGGATCCAGCTTGGCGCGAGCCTTCGCGTAAAGGGACTCGGCACCTTCGTGATTTCCGCGCTCGAGGTGGAGGATCGCTACCGCGGCTTGAATCAGCCCCTGGATCGCGAGCTTTTCGTCGCCTTCGGATCGATTCCACACGTACTCCCACGCTTCATGGCATTTGAAGAACTGACCGGCGTTGAAGAGATCGATCCCTTCCTGAAAGTAGTCACGCGGCTTACCAGCCATCGTGAAGATGATCGGTCATTTTCCGTTCTCTGAGAAGGGGCTGTTCGAAGCCTGGCAACGGCGGAATTCACTATCTCGGCAGGCAACGCTGGCTGGCGCGGGACTTTCAGGAATGGCGCTGAGATCCTCACCCGCAACCGACGCGCGCCCTCACACGCGCCGGCGATTTTACAGTGGCGCGATGCGGAAATCGATCTAGCGAGAAAACCACAACGGCAGAGACTTCAAGGCCGCCGACTTCGGAAGCTTGTGATTTCTGCCCGACCGCCTACGCAGCGCCATGACGAAGCAGGCGGCCGGGATAGGCTCCCGACTCCCGATCGTTCTCGATCGTCACCTGACCGTTGACCATTATCGAACGGAACCCCTCGGCCTTTCGCACACGTCTCCATTCTCCACCCGGCAGATCATGCACGATCTCCATGGGTCGTACGTGGAGCTTCGCGAAGTCGTAAACTACCACGTCCGCCGGCGCGCCTTCGCGCAGGAAGCCGCGATCGCGGAACCCAGCGCACAGCGCGGGCAGCGCGCTCAAGCGCCAATGTGCTTCCTCAAGGCTCAACATTTCGCGTTCGCGGACCATCCGCTCCAGCATGTCGGTCGGATACTGGCCGCCGGTGAAGAACTTCGTGTGCGCGCCCCCGTCCGATACGCCGGGAATCAACCACGGGTAGTCGAGCATCTCTTTTAGGAAGTCCATGTTCTGGTTCGGGCCTGGGGCGTAGAACTCGGTGCGCAGATCGTCGGCAACCGCAACGTCGAGCATGGCGTCCACCGGGTGCTTGCCGGTGCGCTCTGCCAGCTCGCGCAAGGTTAAGCCTTCGTACTCCTTGAGTTCAGCTCGCTCGGCGGTAGTAATGAAAATCGAATCGAATTGATCAGTGATAACGCGCGGCATGGGCGCGCGCAGCGCCTCGCGTCGTGCAGGATCGGAAAGCTTGTTCTTGCGTTGCTCGACGTTGCCGGTGGTCGCCTCAGCCCACGCTGCACATTCATCGAACAGGTTCCAGTTCTCGAAGGTGAACGCCATACCGGTGTCGACCGTGACCCCCTGGCCGTAGACGCGGAGCCCGCGCTTGCGGCAGCTGTCGAGCCACGCGATGTTTGCGCGATGCACGAAGGGCAGGCTGTCACGCGGCTGCACGACGTTGAACAAGACTGGGCGCCCGCTCACTGCAGCCAGCTGCTCGAAGTGACGCAGGTCGTGCTCCGGGTTCCCACTTGCCAGGGTCATCTGGATGAACCCTTCGTTGCGTCGTCCCAACACGCGGGCAAGCGCGAGGCAGGTGTCATCCGACATCAGGTCCGACACCATCGGGGTTCCGTCGAAGTCGCGCTGCACGCAGGCGGGTCCGTTCGGATCGAGCCGCTGCGCTGACCATCCGCAGGCTCCGGCATCCATCGCTTCATCGAGGAGCCGGCAGATTTCCCGTTCCTCTTTTTCGGTCGGCGGGCGCGACTTGGCTTCGTCGAGCCCCATCACCCAGGTAAGTAGAGGTGACACCGCCATGTAAGGGAGAATATTCAACGCTTTCGGATGGCGCTCGATACTGTCGAGAAATTCGGGGAAGGTGGTCCAATCCCAGGGCATGCCGGTCTTCATCGATGCGTACGGGATCGCCTCCACGCGCGTCATGGTGAGCATCGCGCGCTCGCGTCCATCCGCACGCACGGGGGCGAAGCCGAAGCCGCAGTTGCCGATGACGATCGACGTCACTCCGTGCCAGCTTGAGATCGAGCAGTACGGATCCCAGAAGAGCTGCGCGTCATAATGAGTGTGCAGATCCACAAAACCAGGCGCGACAACCATCCCGGAAGCGTCGACAATCCGGGTGGCTTCGGAAGGACGAATCCGGCCGATCCTGGCAATACGACCATTCTTGATTCCGACGTCGCCGCGAAAGCGCGGCATCCGGGTCCCGTCAATGATCATTCCGTCGCGTATTAGGGTGTCGTACTCGGCCATCGAATGGCACCTCCCCTGATGCGTAAGCGCAATGCGCCTGTGGCGACTTTTCGCACCTGAACGATCGGAATGTCAAATGGGGGTCAACGATTAGCAAGCTGCGTTGACCGAAGGCTTTCGCTCAGAGCTTCTTGACGCCCGGTTCCAGCTCGACGCGGGCCGGAACCAGTACGCGCACGACCATGTTGTAAAACGCCACGTTCTGCACCAACTCCATAATCGTGCGGGTGTCCATGAATGATTTTAACGCGTTCCAGGTAGCGTCCCGGATTTGTACGTCGGTGGTCGCTTCTGCAGCGTAGCGTATAACGGCGCGCTCCTGGTCGCTGTAGACCGCGGACCGTTCCCAATCCGCGAGCGCTTCCAGCTTTTCGCGGCTGACCCCAACCCGGCGCGCGAGATTCCAATGATGGACGAACTCATACTCCGCACTGGCTATTCGGCCAACGGTCAGGAGGGCAAGCTCGCGCAGCTTTGGGTCGATCGCGGTCTGGTTGCGTAGTTCGCCACCCAGCGCGAGGAACCGGCGGAGCAATCCCGGGGTGTGCGCGAGGGTGCGGAAGATATTCCCGACCGGCTGGCCGCGCTCCGCGACCAGATTGTCGAAAATGTCACGGTCCGCTTCGGAGAGGTCTTCGCGATTCAGATATGGAACGCGCGCCATGATTTTCTCCTGTTCCAGCCGAGCCGATAGCGCCCCGTGCTGCCTGCTCGCGCGATGCTTTGATTTTCGCCCCGGGGTGAGACTGGCGCGCAACGGCGATCAAGCCGAGATTCCTGGCGCTTCCTGCCAGCTTATCGAACACCGCGCCGCTGGCGCCGAAGTATCCAATCGCCCCCTAGGGCACTACCTCTACCTGCGTCTCGAAAAAGCTTGCGTTCCTCGAAAGCGGGCCTCACGCTCTCAGGCAAACAGCATTTCGGACATCGAGCCTCCCGGAGGGATCATCGGCATCACGGCCTCATCCTTGGGAATCGCGATGTCAATCAGCACCGGGCCGGGAGTCGCGAAGGCTTCCTTCATCGTCTTCGGCAGATCGACCGCCTTTTCAATCCGAAAGCCATTCGCCCCGTAAGCCTCGGCCAGCTTCACGAAGTTCGGCACCGACATGGCGGAGTACGAATAACGTTCGTGGTAGAACTTTTCCTGCCACTGACGAACCATCCCGAGGAAGTAGTTGTTCAGGATGATCACCTTGATATCCACGCCGTACTGCACCGCAGTCCCGAGCTCTTGGATATTCATCTGGATCGAGCCGTCGCCCGAGACGACAACCACGGTCTTGTCGGGCGCGGCGAACTTCGCGCCGATTCCGGCAGGAAGTCCGTAGCCCATCGTACCTAGTCCGCCCGAGGTCAGCCACGAACGCGGGTTTTCAAACGGAAACATCTGCGCGACCCACATCTGATGCTGCCCGACATCGGTCGCAATAATGCAATCGCTCTTCGTGATCGTGTGCAGTTCGTCGATGACCTGGACCGGCGAGACCAAGCCATCCTTGCGTCCGCCTTTGCCATTTTCGTAAAGCGGCTTCTCGCGTTTCCACTGAAGGATTTGCTGATGCCACTTCTGCCATTCCGACCGCCGGCGCGCGATACTCTCGCGCCCCTTGATCGTGCGCAGCATGTCCTCGAGCACGGTCTTGATGTCACCGACGATTGGCACGTCCACCCGCACATTCTTCGAAATCGAAGACGGATCGATGTCGAGATGTATAATGGTCTCGGCCTTGGGCGCGAAATCCGCGATGCGTCCGGTAACCCGGTCGTCGAAGCGAGCGCCGATTGCGACCAGACAGTCGGTATTGGTGACCGCCGTGTTGGTGCCGTACGAACCGTGCATGCCGAGCATTCCGAGGCGCAGCGAATCCGACGCGGGCATCGAGCCGAGTCCCATCAAGGTCTCAGTTACCGGAATGCCAAGACCCTTGGCGAGCTCGCGCAGCTCGGCGGCCGCACCCGACCACTGCACTCCGCCACCGACGTAGAGCAGTGGCCGCGCGCTCTTTTCGATCGCCTCGACCGCGCGTTCTATCTGCCGCGGGTTACCTCGCATGGTCGGCTTGTAACTGCGAAGTTCCACTTTGTCGGGGTACTTGAAGGTATGCTCGGCCTGTTGAACGTCCTTGGGCAGGTCGACCACGACCGGACCCGGACGCCCGGTGCCGGCGATGTAGAAGGCTTCCTTGATCATGCGCGCGACGTCGCGGACGTCCTTCACCAGGTAGTTGTGCTTGGTGCAGGGACGCGTAATCCCGACGAAATCGGCCTCCTGGAACGCATCATTTCCGATGAGCGAGGTCGACACCTGCCCGGAGAGCACCACGAGCGGAGTGGAGTCCATATACGCATCCGCAATTCCGGTGACGGTGTTGGTGGCGCCGGGGCCAGAGGTGACGATGACCACCCCGGGGCGCCCACTCACTCGGGCGTAGCCCTCGGCCATATGGGTCGCGCCCTGCTCGTGCCGAACCAGGACGTGCTTTATCTTGGAATCGAGCAACGCATCGTAGGTTGGCAGGATAGCGCCGCCCGGATAACCGAAAATTACGTCCACGCCCTCCGCGATGAGGCTTTCGATGACGATTTGAGCTCCAGTCAGCTTCTTCATTGTGAATTGTAGAGACCCTGATTTCGTCAGGGTATATCAGCGGCGACGCGTGGCACAACGCGGCGCCTGGGCGAATGGCCACGAATTGGGTGTCCACGAAGCTTAGTAGGTCTTTTTCTCCTCGAACGCACCCTTTCCGGGCTGGATGAACATGACCTCAAAGGTCCGATCGAGCGGCGCATACATCCCCTTGACGGTAACGATGTCGCCAGGGTTGAGATTCTCGATCATGCTGACGTTGGGCCCCTGCATCACGAAATTCGGCCGGTAGACTCGCACCTGCTGCCAGACGTCCGGCCACTGGATCCGGCCGCCGGGATCGTCGATGTAGGCGTCGTTAAGCAAGAATTTGTATTCCTTGGTACCAACTCCCAAGGTGATGATCTGTTTGTTGCCAAACAGCTCGTCCGGTGCGGGTTTGGCGATGACCAGGGTCGTGGTCAGCGGTATACCCATCGGCGGCATCTGCGCATGCGCCGCGGTCGCCCCTACAATTGCCGCCAGGGCGACGATCATCGTGAATCTGGCGCCCGTCGCCAACGTCTGTTTCATAGTTGATATTTCTCGCTGTAGTTTGTACGTTATCGCTATACAAAAACAGGGACGTTTCGAAAACAGGTACAGTAGAGATTAAGAGTTGAGTGGCGACTCGATCAATGGGGCGCCTGGGAAATCTGAGCCCGACGGTCGTAGGCTGAATGGCTAGCGCCGCAATACTTGCCGGAGATTGCCCTGAAGCAAGGAGAAGAAAACTGATGCGATTGGCCCGATTCGCGATTCTGCTGGGATTGATTGCTGTGCTCACCGCACCTGCGGCGCTTCGCGCCGAAGTAAAACCCGGCGACGTAATTACCAAGCAAAACGCTACCAAAGTCCAAGGTTTGGTCAGCCCTGGCAACTATATCCTGGTCCAGCAGGGCATGGAGATGGACATCATCCCGAGCGAAAAGCTGGAGTGGCCGCCGCCCTACACCGCGGCGACAGAAAAGTATCAGGCGCAGGTTAGGTTGATGCCCGACGGTTCCCTGCAAAACTATGTTGCCGGACAACCTTTTCCCCTGCTCGATCCCAATGACCCGCAGATGGCCACCAAGATCATGTGGGACTTCTCTTTCCGGCCTCTGTACAGCGACGATGCCGACCTCCGTTTTCCCGAAATCGCGGCTTACAAACCGGAATCAAAAGGGGAGCCCATAGGCTTCTTCACCACCGGCCACTTCGCTTTCTACAACAATGTCGGACGTATCGAGGTCCCTCCGATTCCCACCGATCCCGACGGTCCCCGTAGCGGTATCAGGTATCGGTTCGGTTTCTACCCTTTCCTGGAGCCCGCCACGATGCGCGGGTATGGGTTGCTCAGATATCGCCATATCGATCCTAAGGAGGAAGACAACACCTGGGTCTTCAATCCCCTGAACCGGCGCATCAGGCGGCAGTCGGTAGACACACTGACCGATGCCATCGGGATGATCGGTGGCTTCGGCGGTGGCGGCGGTGGAACCGGAGGTGGGGGACAGGCCGGGGGTGCTGGCCCGGGGGCGGGGGGCGGGGCCAGCTCGCTCGTTAGCACCATGGATCCCGATTCGTTTTTCGGTTTCTCTGGCAAGGAGGGAGACTACACGTATAAGTATCTGGGCGACAAAAACATGCTCGCTTGCGTGCATGCCAAGAACTCGCCCGAGAAAGTATGCGAAAGCGATGGCGGAAGAACCATATGCCCGGAGAATTGGGAGATGCGCCACCTCTACGTGGTAGAGGCCGATGCCAAGCCCGGTCAGAATTTTAGTATTTCGAAGCGAATCCTGTATCTCGATTCGGAGGGATGGTTCGTCACCGCCTCCGACCAGTACGACCGGCAGGGGAAGCTCTGGAAAACCCTCGCTGCCTACAACACCTATCGCGATCGGCCGATACCCGATGCGAAGGTCGCTGTGTACCCGTACAAGCGAATCTTCCAGCTCGGGCTCGTGGATGAAGATTTGACGACCTCTCTCAGTTCGGTGGCCTATATGCCCGGTCCGACTGCTCCGGACCGCGAGTGCTGGTACATCGACATGGGCGTCGTAGACAACGCGTTCTTTACGCCGGTGGCGCTGGAGAACGCGGGCCACTAGTCGGGGGCCGCGGGACTACTAAAGATGCGCGGCGGCGCAAACTTCTGCACCGCCACTGCGCGCTCTCGGAGGCGATCAATAACGCAGCACGAAGCAGATGTCTCCGAGCCGGACCTGGCTCCCATTTGAAACCACAGTGGAGCTGCGAATTTGCTGATCGTCGACGAAACTCCCGTTGGTCGAATTCAAATCGGTTAGCTCGTACGCTCCGTTGCGCTTGAGCAAGCGCGCATGGATGCGCGACACGCTTGCGTGGGGGATGACAATGTCGTTGTCCTCTCCGCGTCCCAATGAAACCTCGTCCTTGAGCACGGCATATTCGGATGCGATCGGAGCGATCGGGTTCAGGGTCTGGAGACGAGGCCCAAAGCCGCCCCCGCCGGCCATTGGGATGGGCGGAGCGGCGCGTGGCGGTGGTGCGGCGGGCGCGGAGCGCGGTACTGCCCGAGGGACCGCGGGTGGCGGCGGCGCGGCTTGTGCGTCCACGATCGCCTTGAGTTCCTCCTGCGATACTCCAAACCGCAACTGCGAGAGGCCTAACAGAGCGAGGATCGCGATGAGCGGAACCACCCCGTTCCACAGCTTGAAGGAAACTTGGTTTAGCGCGACTCCCTCGGCCGGCTGCCCCGGCGCGCCCTCCTCCTCGGGAACATTGATTGCCGCCCCCCCGATTCCGCGTACCTGGTAGGATGTCGACGCGGTCGCGCTCTGGCCATTATAGTCGATTTGCAGCTCCACCGACCGGTTGGTGCCGTCTTCGATGGGCCGCGGTGTCCGATAGGTCAGCGAATACTGGGTTGCGATTGAATGTCCAATTTGCCGCACCAGTTCCGCGAAATGCCCTTCTTCTGTGATGATGTTGTAGGAGCGGCCGTGCGTCTCATCGACGATTTTCTGATATTCGGGGGCGATGAACGGCGGCGGCGCCACCGCGTACAAGGTGAGGCCATTCTTCTTGAGAAGGGCCGCGGTAGCGTCGCCGGTTAGATCGGTTACTTGAGTATTGCCCGGGTGATGATCGTGATACGCCTGATCGTGCTGGGTGTATTCCGAACCGTCACCCGCGTGATGCGGCGGTGCATCAGTAACCAGAATTATGATGCCCTCCGCTTCGGGGCGGAACGGAAACGACGCGGCATAGGCGAGCGCATCCAGCTGGTCCTCGGGAATGTCTCCGCCGCCGCCCGCGTGTAGTCCGCTGATCCAATCAATGAACTGGTGCACGTCCGAAGTCATCGCGCTGCGATAGGGGCAGTTGCAGTCCGGATACTTGGAGATGACGTAGTCCTCAAAGGTGACCAGGCCGAGGCGATAGTCGCGATTGTTGGCGGCCAGGTCCTGCGCGAACGAAATAATGTTCTGCTTGACCGCGTCGATGTAGGGTTGCATCGACTCGGTAACGTCCATCACGAACACGATGTCGACCGGACGGCCCTGCCCGACTCCGCGAAAATCGAGAATCTTGGCTTGCTTGCCGTCCTCGAAGACCTTGACGTTGTCGGGTCGCAAGTTACCGACCGGGTTACCGTTGGAATCGGTCAGTCCGAAATCGAGTTGCACTCCGCCATCGGAATCGAAGTGTTCCAGTCCGGGATTGCCGATCGAGATTTGCAGACTCGCAAGTGCGCCGGTAGGAGACGCCAGGAATGCGACTAGGATGGCAAAGAAGAGCGCCGGCGCGGCCGGAACTTTAGCGATCCCGTTCATCGGTAGACTGATTCTCCGGATCAAGACCTTATGCAGTCAATAGTTCACCGCGAGCGAACCATCCAAAGAAAAGGCTTTCTTGCCTTCGCGTGCCGCTTAGGTTATCCCAAATCCCTGACTTTGGTTGTGTGCTGATGGTCTCCACGTGAAAAAGCTGTCTCTGTCGTGGGCGGCGCTGTCGCTCATACCGCCGCTCGTGATCCTGTCGTTTTTCGTGTTCGGTTCGGTTCTTCATTCGTATCGGCGGACCAGTTTCGCTGCGAGTTCAACGCCGACGGCTGGCCCCACCAGCGCCAACGTCCAGGTCGGATTTGTCACCACGATAAGCGGAGAACCGCCTTCAGGCCTGCAAAACGTCTTCCTTAATGTGAGTGCGGTGCGGCTTAATCCCATGCCCCACCCGGGCGCCAAGAATCAGGGTATCCCGATCGACAGTGATCTCAATTGGCGCGCGATTCCGGTGCCGGCGGGCGTAGGAATCGGGATCAATGGCAAGCCGGGCGATCTCCAAATCGATATGATTGCCGGCCAGGGGAGGTTCCAGACTTTCAACACCTCTCGCATCCGCCCCGACCGATACTCCTCAGTCGAGGTCGTTCTCGATACAAGCGTCCCCGGGACTATCGTTCCGATATGTTCGTCGGGCGGCGGCGCGATCGAAGGATGCGTGGCGTATCCTATGGTACTGCAGAATCCGAGTCTCTCAATCTCGTTCGTCTCGCCGAGCCAGATCGCTACCGCCCAGAATACCCTCACTCAGCTGCCCCTGCAGTTGAATCTGCAGATCATCGCCAAGCCCACCGTCCCCAACGGGTCGTACGTCGTGGCGGTAACCACCGCTCCACCCCCCGGGAGCGCCTCGCAGTTTCTCGCGCAGGTGTCAGGCAATGTTGGCCCGGCCGCCAGCAATGCCACGGTCAAGAACACCATCCGTCACCTGCAGGTCTCCGCCGAACTGGCGGGCACCAATACCATCGTGGGAACCTCGGTCGTCAATCTCAACGGGCAGTACTCGCTATTCCTGCCCGCCGCAGCGGATCTGGGTACCTTGTATGATTTCTTCGTTTCGGGCGGGCAGGCGACCTACGAAGCAGCCCGCGGCGTCCCCAGCTCCACCGGCGGGCTGGTCTTTCCCGGTCACTCCTATACGTTGAATTTCAACAATGCTATCGGCAATCAGAATGTCGGGACCATCGGGGGACAAATAACCGACATCTGCACCAAAAAACCAATTTCGGGCGCGACGCTGGAGATTCTGCAGGCGCCCGACGGATCGTCCGCAGACTGCGCAACCTCTCCGTCACAGTGCGTGAGCGTCGGATTCGCGAACTCCGACAACGGCGGAAGGTATCCGCTGCCCGGCACTTTCCAGTCGCCGAACTACTTCAACAACGTTCCGATCGGCGCGCCCACCAACTATACCGTGCAGATTAGCGCGTCCGGCTATGACAGCACGATCGTGCAAGCGCAGGCCTCGGGAGGAACTTCGGGAACCAACAACGGGGTCTGTGACGACAGCAACGTAGACGCACCCTCATGCGATTTTGCCCTGACAACTTCCTACATAGCGGGCACCGTTGCGCTGACCGGAGCTCCGCCTCCGTCCGACAGCACCGACGTGCAGGTGCTTGCAGAGCAGGCGGGCACTAACAATCTGGTCGCTGCTTTGGGGGTACCGCTCTTGTTCCAGACCGGCCAGAGCACGATGAATTTTTCGCTGAACGTGCCATCAAAGATTTCCAGCTTCGACCTGTTCGCGATAGCTGCGGATCTCTACTTGGGCGAACCCGCCCCCTATCCCGGGCATACCATCATCACCCAGTCCGCCGTGCCGGCGGCTCCTACCGCGTGCGCGACCTCGACGGTCGCGCCATTTTCGGAGGCAATGGACTGCACCGGTCACGGCAGCATCGCGGGTACCGCGGCTAACCCCGACAGCGGCACCACGGTGGAACTCTCGAAAGGCGGCGTCCAGTTGATGCAGGCTGCAGTCGGCCCCGCCACCCCTGCGCCCTCGGTAGGCAATACCTATTCGTTGTGTGCGCCGCCCGATCCCAACTACTTCCTGCAACGCCTGGAGCAAGGATCACCAATCGGCACAATGGCGCCAGTCGGGGTAATGCCGACTCCCATACCGACCGCGGCGATTCCCACGGCGACCAACTCGCCGTGTCCGACCACCTGCTTCAACGTCGGCAACGCAACCTGCCCGGGTCTGTGTGGCACGACAATCCAGCCGTCACTCTAAAGATGGGCCACACGATCATGCGAATTCTCGATTCAGTGGGTAAAACGATTTCGCGCACCATGCTTCGGTCGCTGGCGGCAGTGCTGTGCATGGCCGCGGCGGCCTGCAATAACAGCCTGGGCGGCTTCGGGGGATTTGTGGGCAACACTCCCCCGGTTCCTCCCTCCACGGGTTTCAAGGTACTCGGCAACGTCGGTACTCAATTCACGCTGACTATCTCCAACGCAAACTCATCGTGGATCGTGCCGGGCGTGATTCCGCTCAACGTGTGGATCGTAAACAACGCGACCCCGGTGCGGATGATCGCGACCAAACTTGCCAACGACAACAGCTTGATGAGCCTCGAGATCGATAACGGCGGCGTCATCCTCAGCCTGCAGTCCACGACCGCTCCATATGGTGTGGTTTCGGTGCAAACCGGTGGCATCCTCACCACGCTGGCACCCCAGGCGGTTCCCGATCTGCGGATCTACGTCAACGGCCCACTCGGACAGCGCTTTCAGGCGCTGGTGGAAGACAGGACGATCGGCTTCGTAACCAACACGCGCGCCCCCGCGGTGTTTCTGTTCGATGGGCCCAACGGCACCGTGGACGGACAGTTTCAACAGACCCAGAACTTCGGTGTCTTTTCCATCGCGATGACTAGTGGGGTCGGGGGCAGTGCCGTAATAGCGACCGCCAGCGGAGGTCCCTTCGTCGTTATTAAACAGCCCTAGGCGCTTTCGCACCGCGCCCCCGGCCGCACTGACCGGCCGTCCAGCGTGGTCGATTGACAGCCTTCGCCGTTCAGCATACTTAGCCGGACGGGACCACTTGAACGGATGGTTTGTTTCCTCGAACCCGAGTTTGCCCTGGTCTCCTGACAGAAAATGAGTTCGCAGTTTTTCCGCCGGGCCGTGTTGGTGCTGGCTGTTGCCGTGATCGTAGCGGGAATCGTACCTGCGCTGCACTTCTACCGGAACGTCGTCTCCCACGTTTCCACCGATGATGCCTATGTCGATGGGACCGTGGCGCTGGTTTCGTCGCGCGTCTCGGGGACCGTGATCGACGTTTATGTGGAGGACAACTGGACCGTCAAACAGGGCCAGCTCCTGCTCAATCTCGACCCGCGCGATTCCCAGGTCCGCGTCGCCCAAGCGGAAGCTCAACTCGAACGCGCTCGACAATCAGTGGACGAAATGTACTCCGGAGTCGATGCGGCGTCGGCGGGCGTTCACCTGGCTGACAGCCAACTCACTATGGCACAAGTCGATTACGACCGCGCCAAAACCCTCAAGGACCAGGGAGTCGCATCGCTCGAGTCTTACGATCAGGCGGAGACGGCTCTCAAGGTCGCGGATGCGAATAAAGCCCTCGCCGCCCATCAGCTCGAGCAAGCGCGTGCCGCTTTGGGTCAGGAGGTCGGCAAGGATCACTCGCGCTACAATCGGCCGATAGTCCAGCAGGCCGAGGCAGCCCTCGCCGCGGCCAAGCTTGATCTCACCTACACACAGATAGTCGCACCGTTCGATGGGATCGTAACCCACAAGACCGCGCACGTGGGACATCGTGTGCAGGTGGGCGAGCCGCTGCTGGCAATTGTGCCGGTAAAGCATCTCTACGTGACCGCCAACTTCAAGGAGACGCAACTGACAAACGTGCGCGTGGGTCAGAAAGCCGAAATCGAAGCCGACATCTATCCCGGCTACACCTATCAGGGCCACGTCGATTCGATCAGCATGGGCACGGGAGCGGCCTTCTCCCTGCTGCCCCCGGAAAACGCCACCGGAAACTGGGTCAAGGTGGTGCAGCGCGTGCCGGTCAAGGTAGTGTTCGACCAGGCCATTCCCGAAGACAAACCCCTGCGTCTGGGTCTCTCGGTGGAAGTGGCCATCAACGTCTCCAACACCCGGGGACCCCTCCTGTCCTCTCTCGTGCAGAGGACCTTTGAACACGGCGGCATCGTTACACCCAACGAGAGCCTCAAAGAAGCGCCGATTCCGGAACTGGAGCAACCTTCGACAAGTCCGGAAACCGTACCGTCGCAGCACGGCCAATTCCTCCCGCAAGCGACCCCGCCGCCCGGACAACACTGATAGTGCTCGCCCTCCCGAGCGGTAATGACACCGATGTCAGTCTCGTTGCGCCAGGATGTCGCTCTATATTACCTTTTCGAACATCGCATCCGCACCAAACGTCATGCTGGAAACCGAAACTGCTCATCGCCTGAACCGCTACCTCGACGCGCCCATCGGAGGTCTGCGAATACTCGCGAGCGGGTGGGAGACGACGGTCTTCGAGTTTGAGCTGGAGAGTTGCTCGGCTCGTTTCCCCGAATTGCCACCCCAGCGCCCACTGGTGTTGCGCTTCTACCAAGGCATTCTGGCCGACGACAAAGGCTCGCGCGAATCCCGGGTCATCGAGCGGCTTTACTCGGTGCGCTACCTAGTGCCGCGTCCGTATATCTATGAGGCTGCACACGAGGCACTCGGCGCGCCCTTTCTGATCATGGAGAAAATTTGGGGCGGGCCGCTGTTTTCCGCAACCAGCTTCGCGCATGCGGTCAAGACCTTTTCGCTGGGGTTCTTCGGCTTTGTAAGAGCGCAGGTGAAACTTCACCGAATCAATCCCCGACTCTACGAGGTTCGGGATATTCCTCGTTCGCTGCAGGCCTCAGCCACTCCCCCGGGAACCTCGCTTCTCGATCGCGCGCTTGCAGTAATTACAGAACGGGTGGAGAAGGGACCTTTGCCCGGGCTCAAGGACGCGCTTCGCCGCCTGGCCGGGCGCGCGGGAGTATATCGTGTCGCGGACCCTTCCATCGTTCACATGGACTATCATCCGCTGAACGTCCTGGTGGACGGCGTACACGTCAAAGGCGTGATCGATTGGGTGAACACCGATGTCGGCGACCGCCATCTGGACGCGGCGATGACCGCGGCCATCCTCTCCTCTTCCGCCTTCGAACACCCCCGGTGGATGCGCGACAACTTGATCGGCAATTCGCTCCGTTCCACGTTCGCGTCCACCTACGTTCCGCTCTACCACGCGATGGCGCGGCTTGATTTCGAGCGGTTCCGGTACTGCCAGGCCGTCGCCGCGCTGCTGCGACTCTCGATGCTCGGGATGATGAAGACGCGAGGGCCGGAAACGGTCGGATTCCGCTCAGAAGCGATCGGCGAGGTGACCCCGGCCGTGGTCCGACTCCTCACGCGCTATGCGGAGCGAAAGACCGGCGCCAGCGTCCGTCTCGACCTTGCTCCGGTTCCAGCGTAACTGGGAGGCCCGCTCGGTCCCCCTTACCGTCTTGGAGGGATCAAGGTTTTAGCAGTCTGCGGTGGACGCAACTCAAGTCCCACGAGGTTGTGGACTAAGCGCGCGCCAGTTCCCGCAGCACAAACGGCAAAATTCCCCCGTGGCGGATGTACTCAACTTCTTCGGGCGTATCGACCCGCGCGACAACCTCAAACTGTTTGGCCTGGCCGCGTTCCTCAGCTCGCACCGTGAGCCGTTGGTGGCGCTTGAGCCCGGCCCCCAATCCACTGATTGAATAAACCTCGCGGCCGGTAAGCCCCAGCGTCTTACGACTTTGACCCGGCAGGAACTCCAGCGCCAGCACGCCCATCCCGACGAGGTTGCTTCGATGGATTCGTTCGAAGCTCTCCGCGATCACCGCCCGCACACCGAGCAGCAGCGGTCCTTTCGCGGCCCAATCGCGCGACGATCCCGAGCCGTACTCCTTGCCCGCAATCACGACCAGCGGAACCCCGTCCTTTCGATATTGCTCGGATGCTTCGAAGATCGTGGTCTGCCTTCCCTCCGGCAGGTGGACCGTGAATCCACCCTCGACACCGGGGACCATCTCGTTGCGTAACCGGATGTTCGCGAAAGTCCCCCGTACCATGACTTCGTGATTGCCGCGGCGCGCACCGTATGAATTGAAATCGGTGGGCTTGATCCCGCGCGCGATCAAGTACTTGCCTGCCGGCGCGTCTGCGCCGATCGATCCCGCGGGTGAGATGTGGTCGGTGGTGACGCTGTCGCCGAGCACGGCGAGCGCGAAGGCCCCGGAGATGTCAGAGAACTTGCCGGGCTCGCGCCCGATTCCGTCAAAAAACGGGGGCGCCTTAACGTACTCCGATTTTTCGTCCCAACTGAAAAGTTCCCCCTTGGGCACCGCGAGCGTACGCCATCGCTCGTCGCCATCAAATACCTGAGCGTACTCCGAACGGAACATCTCGGTGGTAACCGACTTGGCCACAAGCTCGGCGACTTCGTCGGAGGACGGCCATATATCCCGCAGATACACGGGCTCGCCGTCGCGCCCCGGGCCCAGTGGCTGGCTCTCGACATCGAGATTCATCGTGCCCGCCAGTGCGTATGCTACTACCAGCGGCGGTGAGGCGAGGTAGTTGAACCGTACCACGGGGTTGATCCGACCTTCGAAATTGCGATTACCGCTTAAGATTGCGCACGCGACCAGGTTCCCCCGCTTGACCGCGGCCGCAAGACCCTCATCGATTGGACCGCTGTTTCCGATACAGGTGGTACATCCGTAGCCGACCAGGTTGAACTTGAGCTTCTCTAGATCTTCTAGGAGCCCCGCACTCCTGAGGTATCGCGTCACCACTCGTGAGCCGGGTGCCAGACTTGTCTTGACCCACGGCTTCACGGTCAGTCCACGCGCTACCGCTTTCTTTGCTAACAAACCCGCACCGATGAGCACGGAGGGGTTGGACGTATTGGTGCAGCTGGTGATGGCGGCGATCAAGATCGAGCCGTGACCGAGCTCGAACTTTCCGTCCGGATGATCGACATCCACCACCCGCGTGAGGCTGCTTAAGTCGGCCGACACCTGCTGGTGGGGAGCCTCGGCAGCGTTCCCGCTTTCTTCTATCCAGGTTTCGATGCGTTTCGGATCGATGCCCTCATGGTCTGTTACTTCCTTGGCCAACTCGCGCCGGAAACTGCTTCGCGATCCGCGCAACGGGACTCGATCCTGCGGACGGCGCGGTCCGGCAAGGCTGGCCTCGACCGCGCCGAGGTCGAGGTCGAGCACGTCGGAAAACTGCGGTTCGTGCCCCTGGGCGGAGTGAAACAGCCCCTGTTCCTTGCAGTACGCCTCGATCAGACGGACCTGTTCCGGCGCGCGACCCGTCAATTTCAGATATTCAAGCGTTTTATGATCGACTGGAAAAAACCCGATGGTGGCGCCGTACTCGGGCGACATGTTTCCCAACGTCGCGCGATCGGCGACCGAGAGCGAAGCAAGACCAGGCCCGAAATATTCGACGAACTTTCCAACCACGCCCTTCTTGCGAAGCATCTGGGTCGCAGTCAGAACCAGGTCGGTGGCGGTGGCGCCCGGCCGCAATTCTCCGTGGAGCCGAACTCCGAGTACTTCAGGAATCAGCATGGGGCTCGATCGTCCGAGCATCGCCGCCTCCGCCTCGATCCCGCCCACCCCCCATCCAACCACCCCAAGCCCGTTGATCATGGTGGTGTGGGAATCAGTCCCGATCACGGTATCGGGGTAGGCTTCATCGCCCGAGGTCATCACCACCGGCGCCAGGTATTCGAGATTCACCTGGTGTACGATTCCGGTGTCGGGCGGCACCACGCGAAAATTATCGAAGGCGCCCTGCCCCCAGCGCAGGAAAAGATAGCGTTCCTGGTTGCGCTCGAACTCGAACCGCGCATTGGTCGCGAAGGCTTGGGAAGTGCCGAAAGCGTCGACCTGAACCGAGTGGTCGATTACCAGGTCGACCGGCTTAAGGGGATTGATTTTCTTGGGCGAGCCTCCCAGTCGCGCTATCGCATCGCGCATCACCGCCAGGTCGGCGACCACCGGCACTCCCGTCAAGTCCTGCAACAGGACCCGCGCCGGCATGAACGAAATCTCGCGGTTCGAGGGCTTTCCGTCCCATTTGGCCAGCGCTTCTACCTGTTCCGGTGTAACCACCACCCCGTCTTCGCGCCGAATAAGATTTTCGATCAGTACCTTGATCGACACCGGCAGACGATCGAGCGCGAAACCACGCTTCTCGAGCGCGTCGAGCCGACAGATGGCGTAGTTCCGCTCGCCGGCTTGCAGGCTGCCGTGCGCACCACAGGTATTGTTGGCCATGGGAAGAGCCTCGGATCCTTTTGAAGTGGGGGCGCGTTCCGATCACCGAGACGCGCGCCATACAATTCCACGCTCCGCGACCACAATAGCGCGCGGGTGGGTGCGAGCAAACGCAAAGGGCCGGCACGAGCTCTAAGCGGATTCGACCCACCAGGTCCCGCCGCTCAAAAAGCAGCACCAAATGTCCGCGCATCCTATCCGCCTTCACCAGGCACGCGGAAAAATTGCAACCGCCCAGGTCAGTGACGCGTCCCGCCGACGCAAAATTTTTCGCAAAGAGGTCGCGACCAAGGCCCGAGGCGACTATGCGCGGAGGGTTGCGCGCAGCGGGACCGGTCCGGGCAAACCATCGTAGATCAGCGCGCGGCCGTCGGAATGAAACCGCATCGAGGCCAACAAACCCACGCGTACCGATGCCAGCGCTGGTACGCCGTCGATGGTGTCGATCACAACCTTGGTGCGCAGCGCAAGAATCGCCGCGATTGCGGCGCTGAATGACGCGTCATCGATCTCACCCGCGGTGAGCAACACTCGCCCTGAGAGCCCGAGCACAACTGTGCCGGCGCGCACGACCACGAGGTTTCCCGCGTCGCGCGTCACCGCGCATCCCGGCAGCAGCGCTCCGAAAGGATTGGCCGGATCGGCGGCACTCAGAGCCAGCGGCCGCTCGCGCGCCGAAATCAGCTTGCGCGCCGCGCGCAGCATCTCCACCGCCGCGGGGAGCGCATATTGTTCCGCCGAGAGCGAGCGTACGAACCATCCACGCCGAATGGTGCCAGCATATTCCAGCCGCCGCAGCGCGAACGAGAGCTCATGCCATGACGCTTGAAGCGATTCGAGCGCGAGCATCTCGCGGGACAAGATACCGTTGCGGTTCAGGAGCAACATGGCGAGCTCACGTGCGAGATCTACCTCCTCATCGGTGTTCTTGCGCAGCGCGCCCAGCGCCGACCATCGCCCCGACACGCTCGACTTAAGGCGGGCGCGCAGCATCGCGTCGTGTTTCGTGAACTCACGTCGCGGAGCGCTCGCGATGGCATCGACCGCGTCGCGGTCGGCCGCGATGAGCCGCAGCGGCGCGAAGCTGTCGTTGGTTGCAAGGCCGAGTGCGGCCAGCCGCCACAGACTTGCCAGCGTGTCGCGCTCGGAAAGGTCCACTCGCTCCGAAAGCTCGTCGAGGTACTGAGCGCCTGAGCCGCGCAATGCAGCGAGCACGCCGCGATCCCGCAAGTCTTCCGGGTCACTGATCTCGGGGCGCAACGTCACCGCCCAGCGGCGCGGCACAAACGTCACCCGCGAAGGCACCTCGCGTACACCGGGTTCGTCGGGGACCGAAGTCCACCTCGTTTGCCCGCCGAGGCAAACCAGGTCCAGCATCTCGCGCCGATACCCAGGTACGCGCGCGGGCAAGATGGAGGTTTCCCAGAACTCAGCTGCGAATGGCATTCCCGCGAGCTGTTCGAGCACCTGCGCGACTCCATTTGCATCCGCCGAGAGGTCGGCCCCGGCTATATGCATCCAACGAAGACGAAAGGCCGCGTACTCTTGATCGCTGCACGGCGCGACCTCGGCGCGAACCCGCGCCAGAGTGATGCGATGAATTCGTTCCAGATTGTATCGATCGCACCATTGCATGGTAGCCGCGGAGGTAAAGTGCCCGCGAAAGATCGTGCCCTTGGCTTCGAGCGCTGGCAGGATTTCCGCAACTTCACGCTCGGACAAAACCAGTCGCGCTGCGAGTTCCAAAGTGGTCACCGGTCCCGAGGTCTTAAGCGCGCGCCGCACTAGCTCCGCCCGCGCGAAATCCCCATCGGCTGGGGTCGCTTTCATGCCGGCGTCGGAAAACTCCAGGTTCGGATATGCTCCGGCAAACAGCCCCGCGTCCTCTTTTGCAAAGACGATCTCTCGCGACTCTTCCGGCAGGCGGGTACGTACGATACGTCGTTCGCTCTCAAGCTCGTTGAAGAACTCGCGACACTCCGCACCGCGTTCGAATAGCGCCGCAATTTCAAGCGAACCATGGGCACGGATCAGTTCATAAAGCTCGTCGCGATTGCGGGGCGATCGTCCGGCCGCCAACCCCGATACCTCGGCGACCACACTTTGCACCGCTTCCACGGCGAGCATTTGCGAAAGATCCTCGGTGCGAAATACATCTTCCGCCATGCCCCGATTCATCGTAACGGTGCGGCTGCGCCGGTTGGCGCGCTCACCATCGTCGAGGAACGAGTAGTCCCACGCCAGCAGCAGGCGATGGGCAAATACCGAGGGCGATACGGAGTCGACGTACACGGCGCGGATCGAGCCGTTCTCGATTCCACGCAGCACCTTCTCCATCCGATCCGCGTCGGCCGATTCGGTCAGGCATTCGCGCATGGTTTCCGTAACGATGAAGTGATCGGGGATGGGAATCGCCGGCGGCCGATTTTCAAGGCACGCCTGCTGGCCTGGAAACAAGGCCGCAACCAGTTCCTGCGACCGCAAGCGCTGAATCCACGCGGGAATCTTCGTTCCGTGCGCCGAGCGCATCACCGCCAGCGCGCGCGACGCGACATGACGGAACCTCACCTCGAACATGGGCGCGGCAAGGAAGGCCTGCTCGAGCACGCCACGCGCCTGTCGTGCCGGAAGCATCGCGAAGATCTCTTGCAGGGCAAAGCTGTGCCGCGAGTTCAACGCGAGCAGTGCACCGTCATCTATCGCAGAAGCCTGGATTTCGAAGTCGAACGATTGACAGAGCCGCTTGCGCAGTGCCAGCCCGAGAGCGCGATTGAAGCGAATTCCGTGCGGCGTGTGGATTACCAGTTGGGTGCCGCCGAGCCCATCGAAGAAGCGCTCTACGACTACGGTGTTTTCATCGGGAATCGCGCCCAACGCCGCGACGCCCCTGCGGACGTAGTCGATGGCCTGCATCGCCGCGCGTTCCGAAAGCGCGCATTCCCCAGTCAGCCATCCTGCGGTGCTCTCCGCTCCGTCGCGCTCGAGTCGTGTGGCGATCTCGCGGCGGAGGTCCGCAATTTCCTGTGACAGTGCGTAGGAACGCCCGGCGGCTTCCGTCTGCCAAAAGGGCAGCGAGGGGGCCATCCCCGGCGCGGGCTCGACCATCAGTCGACCGCGCGAGATGCGCTGGATCTGCCACGGCATGGAACCCAGCGAGAACACGTCGCCGCGCACCGATTCCTGAGCGAAGTCCTCTTCCACATCGCCGATCTTGCGTCCTTCGGACTCGATTACCACGTCATAGTTGCCCGCTTCCGGGATGGTTCCGCCCGAAACTATCGCGGCCAGCCGTGCGCCACGGCGCGGACGCACCCTGCGGTTGGCTGCATCGAAATGGATTTTCGGCTGCGCGCCTTGGATGCGCTGGGGAAACTCGGTCGCCATCTGTTCAAGAAGGTGGTTCAGGGCGCCGTCCCCGAGATCGACAAAGTTATAGGCGCCACGAATGATCTTGAGCAGATCACCGGTCGAAATGTCCTGCTCCTCGGCGGCGATCGCGATGATCTGCTGTGCCGCCACGTCGAGGCATCCCACGGGAATTTCAACTGCATCGAGGTGGCGGTGGCGAATCGCCCGCACCGCCGCTGCACATTCCAGCAGGTCGTCGATCGTCATCGCGAAGAAACGACCTTTCGGGGTCCCGTCCAGGCTGTGGCCCGATCGGCCGATGCGCTGGATCGCGGCAGAAATGGTTTTGGGCGAGTCGAGTTGGCAGACCAGCTCCACCGCGCCGACGTCGATACCGAGCTCGAGCGAGGAAGTGGCCACGAGCGCGCGCAGCTCGCCACGCTTGAGCTTTTGCTCTGCGACCAGGCGCTCCTTGCGCGCCAGGCTCCCGTGGTGCGCCATCACCGCGCGCGCACCGACACGCTTCTGTAAATTTAACGCAACCCGCTCCGCCCATCGGCGGCTCAAAGTGAAGACCAGCGTGGTACGATGTGCTTTTACGAGCTCCGCGACCGCGTCGTACATCGCATCCCAATTTTCATGGGTGGCCAGCGGGCCGAGGTCGGGTCCGGGCGCTTCGATTTTAAGATCCATCGCGCGGACCTGGTCGTCGGCGCGCGCGATCCGTATCGCGCGCGGACTCCGGGCGCCGTCGCTTCCCACCTCGAACCCGGCGAGAAATTCGGCCAACGTTTCGATCGGGCTCAGGGTTGCCGAGAGACCGATCCGTGCGGGCCGCACCCCGCGCCGCGCGCGCACCATCCGCTCTAGGCGCTCCAGGGTGATGGCCAAATGGGCCCCGCGCTTATTCCCCGCCAACGCATGAAGCTCATCAACCACCACGTAGCGAACCGAGGCCAGTTTCTCGCGAAATTTCGGGGAAGTGAGCAGCAGAAAGAACGATTCGGGCGTGGTAACCAGAATGTGTGGAGGTCGACGCAGCATCGCGCTGCGCTCATGCGCGGGGGTGTCACCAGTGCGCAAGCCGGCGCGGATGCCGCTCAGGTCGAGCCCAGCCGCGTGTCCCGCTTCGCGGACGCCCGCGAGTGGCTCCTCGAGGTTTAGTCGAATGTCGTTGGCAAGCGCTTTAAGCGGCGAAACGTAAAGGACTGCGACCTCATCGCGAAGCTCAGCGCGCTCTGCCTCGCGCACCAGGCCGTCGATCGCCCACATGAAAGCCGCCAGCGTCTTGCCGCTCCCGGTCGGCGCGCACAAAAGCACGTCATGGCCACGGGCGCCCTGTGCCTGCGCGATGAGCGGCCACCCGATTTCCTGGGCGCGCGAGGGGCCCCCAAAACGACCTTCAAACCATGCACGAACCGCAGGATGAAACCCGGCCAGCACGGACGCCATGCTGCGGAATATATCATCGCCGTGTCGCGGAGTTGAGCGCGAAAGCAGGCAAGCCTGCTTTCTTGAGCGAGCGGGCCGCCAACCAATCGCGACGCCCGTGCGACACTCCGATTCCACCAGAAGACGCCGCGCGGGCAAGGAACCGCTTTATCCTAACTCCCCATCAAGTCGTTTTCTTTGCAGAATGGTGTCCGAGATCGCCGCCCACTTCGCTCGCGGACTCTTCGCCGCAAAGCGCGGTACCGACTTGCTCAAGGCGGGTTTTTGCGGGCTTGAAATCCTTCCTTGAACAGCTCCGGCAGCCGGGCCGTGAACTCGCTGCGCGACAAGGCCAAGACGAAGCCCGCGTCGTGGGCGGCACGTAGCGGTTTCAAGTCGACGTGCGACGCAAACCCTACGATTTGAGAATCCGGAAGCGCACCGCGCACGCGCGCAGCCGTTGCCGCGGCAGGAAACGCCGCATCTGAGAGATCGACCAGAACCAGCTCAGGATGCTTATCGCGGCATTGCCGTGCGGCCGCATCCAGGTCGGAGGCGTAGCACAGGTTCACGCCGGCAGATTCCGCGACCGCGTCCAGCTTGGAGCGAAAAAACAGATCACGAACCAGGCCAAGAACGACGCGCGCGCTCATATGTGTTTCATGTCCAGCGCCACTCGCTTGACGGTGCCATTCTTGAAACGCGCCGGAGAAAATGCCGCGAGGTCGATTAGCGGTTTTCTCCCGGATACGAGATCCGCGATTACCTGGCCGGTGAGCGCGGAGAGCAAGATGCCGCTGCGGAAGTGGCCGGCCGCGTAGAATACCCCCGCCACCGAGGGCGACTCACCGAGTACCGGCATCAGATCATCCGACGCAGGCCGCAACCCCGCCCAGGTTTCGCGGAACGCTGCGCCGCCCAGCCCCGGAACCATGGCGGCGACCGCGCTGGTGATGGTTGCGATTCCGGCGAGCGTCACGCTCTTGTTGAACCCCGCGTCTTCGAAAATCGAGCCCGCGATGAGCCGGCCGTCGCGCCGCGGCACCAGGATTCCGTCGGGTGAAAACAGCGACGGCCCGAGCAGCCCCGGCGGCCCCTCAAAGCAGATGATCTGACCGCGCACCGGATAGAAGCGCAGCTGGTCCGCCTCGAGGCCGCGAATTTCTCCCGCCCATGCACCGGCCGCGTCGATGACGACATCGCTTTCTTCCTTGGAGCCGTCGTCGAACCGCACCCCGGTCACACGTCCGCCGCGGCTTAAAATTTCAGCGACTCGCGTGCTCTCCTGAAACACCGCACCCGCCCTCTGAGCCGCACGAATATAGGCCATGGTGAGTTTGCGATTCTCGGTGCGCCGGTTGGTCGGCAGGTGCAGCGCGAAGATGATGTCGGGCGACAAGGCCGGTGCGAACTGGAGCGCCTGGGCGGGCGTCAACTCCTCGACCTGCGCACCGAGTTCGCGCTGCCATCGCGCGCGACTTTTCAGGCGCGCCGCGCTTTCTTCCTCGAATGCGACATACAAGGCGCCCGGTTCATCGTATTCCGGATCGATTCCGCTCTCGCGGGTAAGCCGCTCGACTATCGCGTCGAACGCATTTTTTCCCGCCATGCACAGATCGAAGAAAGTCCCCGGCTCTTGAGCCTCGACCTGGGGACCGATCAGGCCGGCCGCCGCCCACGATGCCTCTTGGCCCAGGCGTCCGCGCTCGAAAACCTTTACCGCAACGCCCTCCTGCGCAAGGCGCCACGCTACCGCTCCGCCGATTATACCGCCGCCGACTATGAGAGCTTTCATCGTTTGTCATAAGCATAGCGGCAGCCGCTCAGGCATTGAACACCCGCCGCACCTCGGCCAGCGTCGCACGCTCCTGCCCCGCCAATCGGTTATGATGATGCGGGAGGGAATCCGCATGGCAAAGCTGATGAAGGGGCTCGACACCAAGCTGGTTCACGGCGGCGAACCCGAGCAACGGATCGGCGGAGCAGTTACGCTGCCAATCTTTCAGTCGTCCACTTACGAATACAGCGGCCAGACCAGCTACCACGACCTTCGCTACATCCGGCTCAACAACACGCCCAACCATCTGGCCCTGCATACCAAGCTGGCGATGCTGGAGAACGCGGATGCAGCCCTGGTTGCCGGTAGCGGAATGGCCGCAATTTCAGCGACGCTGCTTACCGTCGTCGGCGGCGGAGGCCATCTGCTTGCACAGGATTGTCTTTATGGTGGCACCCACGACCTGCTGACCCAGGAATTCCCATCGATCGGGATCGAGGTCGATTTCATTGATGGCGACGACCCGACCTCGTGGCGCGAAATGATTCGGCCGCAAACCAAGGCGATCTATGTCGAAACGCTTTCCAACCCGCTGGTGCAGGTCAGCGATTTGCAAGCTGCCAGCGAGTTTGCATCCGAGCATGGGCTGCTCTCGATTATCGACAACACCTTCGCAAGCCCGGTGAATTTCCGACCCGCCGAAATCGGTTTCGATCTTTCCCTGCACAGCGCGACCAAGTACCTAAACGGACATACCGACATCGTCGCCGGCGCGGTGATCGGACGCGGCGAACTGATCGGCGAAATTACGCACAAGCTGAATCACCTGGGCGGGGTGCTGGATCCGCACGCCTGCTTCCTGCTCCAGCGGGGCCTCAAAACTCTGGGCGTGCGGGTGCGACATCAGAACGAAAGCGCGCTGCGGATTGCGCGCTTTCTCGAAGAGCATCCGCGGGTAACCCGGGTCAACTATCCCGGCCTGGACAGTCACTCCAATCATCTCCGCGCCTGTGAATTGTTCGATGGTTTCGGTGGCGTGCTCAGCTTCGAACTGGAGGGCGACGCACGTGCCGCCGACCGCTTCATCGCCAACGTGACCATCCCCATCTGCGCGCCGAGCCTCGGCGGAGTAGAGACCCTGATAACCCGCCCGGCGACCACGTCGCACTCGGGTATGACGGCAAACGATCGTGCACGCGCAGGAATTGGCGATGGACTGGTGCGCCTGTCGGTAGGACTGGAGAGCAGCGACGATCTGATCGAAGATTTCGAAATCGCGTTGCACACAACTTACGACTAGCCGCGCGCCGCCAGCATTAGATCGACTTAAATCGTTTCCGGCGTTTTTCATCTCCAGCGCGTGAACAATCTAAGGCGCCCCCTCGTCGCTAGAATCAGATGCCTCCGCAGGGACCGCGATTGACCGCGGCTCTCTGTTCGGTTTTCTCACGCGGGGCGGCCCGTGGCGGTTCGCTGCGGCATCTGGTGCCCGATCGTTTCTACCCGAACCGACCGAAGGAGGTTACCTATGCCCCGAGAAGCCGTCCCTTGTTGTTGGCGAGCGGCTATATTCACGCTTGCCGTCGCCTTGGCAATCGCTTTGGTGCCATTGCCAGGATTTTCACAGACCAGCTCAAACGCTCCCCCAGTAACCCAGACCCGGCCCGCGGCCAGCGCAGAGAATCCTTACGGCGTGAAGCCCGGGGACTTCATCAGGTATGAGAATTCGTACAAGGTGAAACCCCTCGTTTCGCCAGGGGTCTACTACAAAGTCACTCAAGGGATGACGATGAAGATCGTTCCCACCGAACACATCGAGTGGCCGCCGCCCTATCGCGACGCGACCGAGAAGTACTCGCAGCAGGTCAGGCTCTCTCCCGACGGCCGTACCATGGTGAACTACGTGGCGGGGCAACCATTTCCATTTCTGGATCCGAACGATCCCAAGATTGCGACCAAGATCATGTGGAATAACGCTTTCCGGCCGATCACCAGCGATGACTATGACCTGCGCTTTTACGATTGCGGCGACATGTACACGGGACGCAATCGTTCGATCGGCCTGCTCGACTATTTTCAGATCGGTCACTACGCCGGTTATGACGAGGTGGGGCGAACCGAAGTCGAGCCGATGCCAATCGATCCCGACTTCAAAAAAACCGACCGCTACTGGCTGTTCGCGCTCTACCCGATCCTGGCTCCCGAAAACCTGCGCGGCGGCGGTTTTATCCGTTACCGCTATGAAAATCCGAAGAAGGCCGACGACATTTGGGAGTGGGCCACGGGAGCGCGCCGAGTCCGGCGCCTGAACGAAGGGATTATGAGTGATTCGGTGGCCGCAGGTTCCAATCCGACCACCTGGGATCCTGATCACTACTCGGGATTCAACGCGAAAATCGAAGAGTACGACTACAAGTTCCTCGGCCAGAAAACCCTGCTCGCGTCGGTCAACGCGGCGCACTCGCCGGAGATAACCTGCCAGACCGATGGCGGAGCGAGCGCCTGTCCGGAAAACTGGGAGTTGCGCCCCATGTACATTGTAGAGACGACGCCGCGATGGAGTGCGAACAATCGACAGGCGCTACATGCCAAGTCGCTGCTCTACATCGATAACGAAATGTGGTTTGAACCCTACGTCGACGAATACGATGCGCGGGGCGAACTCTGGCAGAATCACATCTACTGGCTAACCTATCGCGACCGCCCGGTTCCTGATGCCCGCGTGGCAATCTACCCCTTCAAGCGCGAATTCGTAGTAGGCGCCGCCTCTACCGACGTTCAATCCGGGTTGTCGACGATGTGCTATCTGCCCGGCAAGGACACTCCGGAACGCGAATGCTGGTACATTAACATGGGCGCCGTGGGACGCGATTTCTTCACCACTGACGCAATGGTGAGAGCAGCACCATAGCTCCGCAGTCGCGTCCTCACGACGGGTGAGCCGGTATTTTCGACCGGCTCACCCTCCTGTCCGCTTAAAAACCCTGAACCGCTTGAGGCTGCGCACTCTCGTCCAGGTCACCGTGCAGAGGGCGATTGGGGCCCTCAGGATTTACGCCTGCACGACCGAAACGCACGGAGCATCGAGGCAGAACTTCGGGCCGGCCCTTGCGCATGGGACAACCGGCATTAAACCACGGCGGCACATGCAACGTCGTGAATGCCTTCCCGACTCGCCAATCGCGCCGAAGACGTGACCGGGCGGCCAAAAGGCGGAGTGCGACAGGTAGATCTGCTTTTTTGCGACTCCAGGCGAGACACTGCGTTCAGGGATGGAGAATCCCTCTCTGCGAATGGCCGATCGCTTATGCTGAAAGGTCGCGGCC
>DASXMJ010000077.1 GCA_036495685.1 Candidatus Binataceae bacterium
GCGCCCGAGCCGCGGCCCCAGGAACAGGTTGAACAGCACGCCCAAGGCGGGAAAAACCAGAATCAGCGCAAGCGCGGCAAACTCAAGGTTCATGAGCCATCACCATCTCAGCAGGGTCAGATCGTCGGCATGAACCGTTTCGCGACTGCGGAAAATCGAAATGATGATGGCCAGGCCCACGGCAGCTTCCGCCGCGGCGACCGTCATGACGAAAAACACGATTGCCTGCCCGTCCATGGTCCCGAGCCGACTTCCGAGCGAGATGAACGCGAGGTTGACCGCGTTAAGCATCAGCTCGATCGACATGAACATGACCAGGATGTTCCTGCGGATGATAAACCCTGCCACCCAGATCACGAAAATCACGCCGCTCAACGCCATCAGCCAGCTTAGTTGCACCATCGTCAGGCTGCCTTTTCCCGGCCCGCGAGCTGCTCGGCTCGCTCCTGGACTTCAACGGTCGTGCTACGTCGCGCCAGCGCCACCGCGCCGACCACCGCGACCAGGAGCAGCACCGAGGTCACTTCGAAGGCGATCAGATATTGCGAGAACAGCGTCTCAGCAAGCGTCTCAATCGACCCGTAGCCCGCCGCATGGGTGGCGGAGAACTTGATTTGCAGCTGTGCGGGCATGGAAAAGGTCTCCAGCTCCGCGAGCAACGCCACCACTGCGATGGTCCCGAGGAACTTGATCGCCAGGCGCCCGGTCGAGCCGGTTTCCATCGGCAGGTTGAGCAGCCAGATTACGAACAGGAACAGCACCATGATCGCGCCCGCGTAGACGATGACCTGAAGAAAGCCGACCACGACGGCGTCTTGCCCGATGAACAGCACCGCGATGCTGATGAGGGTCAGCACCAGCGCCAGGAGGCTGTGCACCGGGTTGCGCTGCACTACCACGCCGAGAGCCGCCACGATGGAGAGCGTGGCGAGGAACCAGAAAACCACCGGCGGCATTAGTGCGCTCCTCCCGTCGCCACGATGATGAACGCGGTCACCAGCACGTTGGCCAGGCCCAGCGGGACCAGCCCCTTCCAGCCAAGCCGCATCAACTGGTCATAGCGAAACCGCGGCAGTGTCCATCGGACCAGCCCGAGAAACGCGCACAGAATGACGACTTTGATCAAAAATGCGATCACGCCCATGATCGATATCGCCAGCGGCGCGACCGCGAGAAGATGTCCGCCGGGCACGTGGAATCCGTCCGGATAAAGCCACGGCACCTGCCACCCACCCAGGAAAAACGTCACCAGCATCATCGCGACCAGCGCCTGCTCCGCGAAATCCGTGAACATGAAGGCGGCCTGTTTGCCGCCGGAATATTCCACCATGTAACCAAGAATCAGCTCCGACTCGCCCTCGGGCAGGTCGAATGGAATCCGCTTGGATTCGGCGACGCCGGCGGTCAAGAGCAAAACGAAGGCGAGCGGCTGGACCAGGACTCCCCAGCGCGGCAGAAACCCGAACCATACTCCGCCCTGCGCACGGACCATTTCCTGCAGGTTCAAGGTGCCGTAGGTCATCACTACGGAGACGATCGCCAGGCCCATGGCGATTTCGTATGAGATCATCTGCGCGGAAGCGCGGATCCCGCCGAGCAGCGCCCAACGATTATTCGACGCCCATCCTCCCAGCGCGACTCCGTAAACCCCGATGCCGATGGTCGCCAGCAGGTACAGCGCGGCGGCGTCTAGGTTGGCGGCCTGTAGCTCGAAAGTATGGCCGGCAATGGTGATCGTGTCACCAAACGGAATGACCACGAACGTGATCAGGACCGGAAACAGGGCCAGGAAGGGCGCCAGGCCGTGCAGGAAATGATCCGCTCCTTCCGGAACGAAGTCCTCCTTGGTGAAAAGCTTTACCGGGTCCGCGACCAGGGTATTCACGATGCCGAGGTTGGGCATGCCGAGCTTGCGGCCCAGCCCGGTAATCGCGGCGCGGTTGGCTCCGACGCGGTCCTGGATGAGAGCGCTCCCCTTGCGCTCGAAGTAGAGCAGGAAAATCGCCAGCTGAAGCCCGATCAAAACCATCAGGATGGCTTCGATCGCGCCGACCAACAGTTCAAGCGTCACGTTGGGAAAGCTCGTCGATCAGTTTTAGGGTGCTTTCTTCGGTCAGGTTTTCGTAGAACCGATCCTGATTGAGCTGCAGCATGGGCGCCGTGCCGCACGATGCGAGGCATTCCGCCACCGCCAGCGTGAACTTGCCGTCCGCAGTGGTTTCGTCGATTCCGATTCCCAGGCGCCGCCGGATACAATCGACGATCTGATCCGCTCCGCGCAGCCGGCACGACAGATTGGTACAGACGTCCAGCAGGTATTTACCGACCGGTTTCTGATGAAACATCGGGTAAAAGGTCACCACCGCCCGGACGTGCGCATATGGCAGTCCCAGCAGTTCCGCCACATAGGCCTGTGCCTGCTCGCCGACCCAGCCAAATTCGCGCTGCGCAATCCAGAGCGTCGGCAGCAAAGCCGCCTGACGGGTCGGGTAATGCGTAGTGAGCTCCTCGAATTCACGGAGCGCCTGCTCAGAGAACTTTGCTTCGCGCGATTCCGCCATGAGGGCAGTATGAATCCTTACTAGAATCAGGGCTGGAGCGCTCGGAATCTTATGATGAGTTACCGAATTCCCGCAACCCTGCCAGAGTCGGGTGCAGGCGATTTTGCATGATCGTTTCGGAAACTTGCGGCTGCTGCCGGAACCGGTTATCTATCGGGCGCGAGCGGACGGACTTGAGTGAACCCGTCGGCGCGCGAATGTAACCGGGATGCGCGTAATTGCGGGACATGCTCACGGCCGTCGCCTGAAGGCGCCCCGCGGGCTCGCCACGCGGCCGACCTCGGCCCGGGCCCGCGAATCCATCTTCTCGCGCCTGCAGGTCCGCCTCGATTTCCAGGGCGTGCGCGTGCTTGACATATTCGCCGGCAGCGGATCGCTGGGCTGCGAAGCGCTCTCGCGCGGCGCCGGGAAAGTGACCTTCATCGACTCTTCGCGAGCGGCGGTGCGTTCAATTGAAAAGAATCTGCGTGCGATGGAGATGGCCGACCGCGGCCGCATACTTGCGCTGGATGTCTTCCGCGCGCTCCAAAGCCTTGCCACGGAAGCCGGGGAGTTTGACCTGGTGTTTGTCGACGCTCCTTACCGAAACGACCTCAGCCACGAAGTCCTGCAATGCTTAAGCCGGCTTGGGCTGGCCGCCGCAGAAGGGTGGATCGTCGTGGGCCAATCCAAACGAGCGCCCGCCGCGCCTGAGGCTCCGCAAGGACTGACCCGCCAAAGCGTCGTTACCATTGGCGATCATCGGATCGCCTTTTACCGGCGACCGCCCGAAGCGGCGCCGAGTGGGAGTTGATGGGTTAGTAAAGATGGCTACCAAACCAAGTGGGCATACGCCGTCCGTCGCCGTTTATCCGGGTACCTTCGATCCGATTCACAACGGCCACGTCGATGTTATCCGCCGGTGCGTGCTGTTGTTCGACGAAGTGATCGTGGCGGTCGCATACAATCCGCACAAGGAATCCGCTCTGTTCTCCGCCGACGAGCGGGTCGAAATGATTCGGGAAGTCATCCGCGACCTGGAGCCGCGCGCACGGGTCGACAAGTTCAGCGGTCTGTCCGTGGACTACGCCGAACGCATCGGCGCCAAGGCAATAATCCGCAGCCTCCGCTCGGTTACCGACTTTGACTACGAACTGCAGATGGTCAACATGAACAAGCAGATGAGGCCGAACATCGAAACGGTTTTCCTCTGCGCCAACCCGAAAGCGTTTTTCGTCGCATCGCGGCTCATCCGCGAAATCGCGGGCTACGGGCAGCGCGTGCCTGACTTGGTCCCCGAGATGGTGATGAACCGCCTGCGCAAGAAGCTCGGCGTCGCCTAGGAATTCAGAAATCGCGGAAGTGGCTCGGATTTCCTGGCCCGGCTCGGGATAGTCTTACAATCCGATGAAATCTGGTTAATCGGGGCCGCCGCGAGTTTTTTCGTCCGCGCCGCACCGCTAGAATCATGTTCGCGCCATGATCAAGCTCAATCGAAAAATCGCCCAGCTTAAACCCTCCGCGACCCTCGCCGCCGATGCGCGCGCCAAGGAGATGCGCGCGGCGGGGATCGACGTGATCTCGCTCGATGCGGGCGAGCCCGATTTCGACACACCCGAGCGTATCAAGGTGGCCGCGCGCAAAGCACTGGCCGAAGGACGAACCAAGTACACGGCGGTCAGCGGCATTCCCGAGCTTAAAAGCGCGATCCGCAGCAAGCTCAAGCGCGACAATCAGCTCGACTACGATGCGAGCGAGATCATCGTGTCCGCGGGATGCAAGCAGGCGGAAGCTAACGTGATCAACGCGCTGTTCGACGAAGGCGATGAGGTCATTATCCCGACGCCCGCGTGGGTTAGCTTCTCTGCGATGGTGGAGTTGACGGGCGCGAAGGTGAAGTACGTGCCATGCCCCGAGAGCACCGGATTCCTGCTCGATCCGGAAGCGCTCAAGCGCGCCATTACCCCGGACACGCGGGGCATCATGCTGAACTCACCGTCCAACCCGACCGGCACGGTCTATCACACCGGGCAACTGACCGAACTGGCTCGCATCCTACTCGAGGCGGACCTTTGGGTGATGTCCGACGACGTCTACGAGCACATCTCGTATGACGGGCCGGTCCCGCACCTTTTCCACATCGAACCGCAGCTGCGTGGCAAGGGAATCGTTTTCAATTCGCTTTCCAAGACCTACGCGATGACTGGATGGCGAGTCGGATTTGCGGCCGGACCCAAGGAAGTGATCGGCGCGGCCGGACGTCTGCAGAGCCAGAACAGCGGCAATCCGAACTCGGTCGCGCAATACGCCGCGATTGAAGCGCTCACTGGACCGCAGGAAGAAGTAAAGAAGATGGCGGAGGAATTTCGCGCGCGGCGCGAGTTGGTCGTCGAGAGGATCCGCAAAATTCCCGGCTTCCAGCTACCCAACGTACCCTCGGGAGCTTTTTACGCGTTTCCCAACGTGTCGGAACTGTTTGGCCTCTCCGCCAACGGGCGCAAGCTTACCGACGGTGATTCGGTGGCCGCGTTCCTGCTCGAGGAAGCCAAGGTCTCGACGGTTGGGGGCAACGACTTCAATGCCCCGAATCACATTCGTCTGTCATACGCGACCTCGCGCGAGAAGCTGACCGCTGCCTTTGATCGAATCGAGCAAGCGCTAAAAAAGCTAAGCAAGTAGGTGATCGTTCCCCGGTCGCGGAAGCCGGCAGCCGTCATTGCGAGCGCAGCTGGGAGCGTCGCGGGCGGGTGTCTGACTGGTTCAATTCATCCAGGGTCATGGCGAAGCTCGGCGCGAAGGTCTTAAGAAAGTACTCGACCTCCGGAAGCCGGATCGACTCGACTTGCTGCTTCAGCACCACCGCCGCTTTGGCAAAATCCTCGTTCCCAACCCGTATTTCCTCGACGCATTTGAGATAGGCGCAGAGCTTGTCGGCCGCGTGCACGATCTGCCACTCGTGGCGGTCACCTTTCTCTTCAAACAGGAGCGAGCGAAAATCCCTTCTTATCGCCGCCGGGAGCATGGCGTAGAGTTTCTGCCTGGCGACTCCCCCTACTTCCAGATGGGCGCGGCGAATCTTGTGGCTGAAATGCTTTATCGGTGCGACCACATCTCCAGTGAGCACCTCCTCGGCATCGTGAAACAGCGCCAGCGCCGCTGCCCGCTCCGGATTCACCGTGCCCGCGAATATTCGATTGCGGATCACGGCGAGCGCATGCGCGATCATCGCGACTTGGAGACTGTGTTCCTGCAGATTCTCGTCATAGGTGTTGCGCATCAGGCCCCAGCGCCTGACGAATCTCATCCGCGACAGGTATGCAAAGAAGTGACTCACGAGTGCGTCCTCTGAATTGGGGGCATTCAGCAGCGGCCGTCGCGCGTCCGCGCAGCAACCCTCTGGCGGCGGTGCTCAGGGCTTGGCCCATGGCGCGGGAAATTGGCCCCGCTCGATGAACCGCAGGTAGTCCCCAAGAATTTCCCCGTGGTCGAAGGCGAGCGGCGCGGGCAGATGCAACGGATCGAACAGTCCCACGCCTTTCGCGTCGTCTGCGGCCCGCGGAGTTCCGCTCGAGCGGGCGACATAGACCGCGGTGATCGTCTGGCCGCGCGGATCACGTCCAGGTCGCGAGTAGATCCCGAGCAAGGCACGCAAGCTGACCTCGAGCGAGGTTTCCTCCAACGCCTCGCGGACCGCCGCCTGCTCAACGGTCTCCCCGAAATCGACGAAGCCGCCGGGAATCGCCCAGCCGAAAGGAAAATTCTTGCGCTCGATCAGAACGATTTTGTCGCCAATCTCGATGATCGCGTCGGCCGCAACCGGCGGGCTTTCGGGCCTGGGCACACCGTGACTGTATCACGACCATCCCGCCTACGCAGGCTGCGCCCGCGCAAGCTTCGCCTCCCCGAAGCTAACGCGCGCTGTGGGATTTCTGCTCCACCCCGCTGGTTGACAAGCGTCAGTGCGGACCACAAAGTTCGATCAACTCATGCAGGTAGCCCGCCTCTACGATTTCGGCGACATTCGCGTCGAGGAAGACCCGCTCCCGCAGGTCGGCCCCGATGATATCCTGGTGCGGGCCCGCGCCTGCGGCATCTGCTCGGGCGACATAATGCCCTGGTACATTCGGCGCAAGGCGCCGCTGGTACTGGGTCACGAGCCGGTGGGCGTGGTGGCTGACGCCGGCAAGTCGGTACGTGGGTTCCGGCCCGGCGAGCGGGTCTATGTGCACCATCATGCGCCCTGCTTCCAGTGCCCCGCGTGCTCGCGCGGCGAGTACGTGCAGTGCGCGACTTGGCGCGCTACCAACCTCAAGCCCGGCGGGATGGCGGAATACTTCTTGGTCAGTGCCGTCAACCAGCGCGACACCCTGAAGCTGCCCGACTCGGTCGACGACGCCAACGGTGTCCTGGTCGAACCGGCTGCATGCGTAGTCAAGTCCTTGCGCCGTTCCGGCCTGAAGAAAGGCGAATCCATTCTGATCATCGGGCTGGGAATCATGGGAATGATGCACGTGAAGCTGGCGCGCCACCTGGGCGCGGGTGTGATTATCGGAGCGGATCTTTTCGAGCGGCGCGCACGGCGCGCCCAGGAACTCGGTGCGGATCATGGCCTGGTGGTTTCGGGCGACAATCTCCTCGAGCAGGTTCGCGAGGTCACCGAGGGCGCGATGGCCGACGTCGTCATCGTGGGTCCCGGCACAGGCAAGGCGATCGCCGCTGGAATTGCGGCGGCGGGCAAAGGCGCTACAGTGGTTCAGTTCACTGCAACTCCACCCGACGAAGAGATGATCGTGCGACCGCACGATCTCTATTTCAACGAAACGCGTTTAGTCCCTAGCTACTCTTGCGGACCAGATGAGACGCGCGAGTCGCTTCGGCTGGTCGAACAGGGTGTGATTAGCGCGTCCGAGCTGGTAACGCATCGCTTTCCGCTCAGTCAAATCATGCAGGCGTTTGCGACCGCGCAAAAGCCCGAAGCGCTAAAGGTGGTGGTCACCTTCGGCAGCGACGGCGCATAGGCGACAACGCCGCGATGCAAAGCCATGGCGCGCAAGCGTGTCAGCCACAGCCGCACCCGAAACCCACCAGCCGTCCGGCAGTTTAAACCGAGCTTCCGCTGGAACGGTGTCGAACTGGAGCCCTACAAGCTCGCCGCACATCGGGGCGGCGAGTTTCGGGGAGCATCGCGCCAGGTCCTGATTGGAAACCTGGGAGAGCAGGTGAAGTTCCATGTGCGCTACTTTGAACTCGAAGCGGGAGGCTTCACCAGCCTGGAACGCCATCATCATGCGCATGTCGTTATCGGCCTACGCGGGCGCGGGCGCGTGCAGGTCGCTCACCGGAAATTTGAGCTCGGACCGATGGATACGATTTACATCGCTCCCGACCAGGCCCACCAGCTTCGCGCCTCCGGCGCAGAGCCCTTCGGGTTCTTCTGTATCGTAGATGCCAAACGCGATCGCCCCCGTCCGGTCAAAGCGTAGCGCTGAGTCGTCAAGTTTCGTTTGCTGATGGGGTGAAACGCTCCAAGCAGAAGGCGGGTGGCGCGACGCACGCGCTGGACAAGTAGTTTTGCAGGGTCGGAGTTCTTCTCGAAGTTGACGCGAAACCAAAAAAAGGGCGGCCGCTTTTGGCAGTCGCCCTTTCTTTAAATCAGGTGAGACTAAGTTACGGCGTAGACGCGGGCGGTGCCGCTGCACCACTATCGCCACCCGATGGCGCGGCCTCGGCTGCCGCCTTATGGTGACGGTGATACGAATGAGGACGCGGCGAAGAGGCCATGGTCCTGGCAGCGATCGCTTCAGCGCGATCAGCCGCGGCCTTCGCATCGCTGGCCGCCTGCTCCACGCGGGCGGACGCAGCCTGTGAGGCAGCAGCCGCCTGCTGCGCCTTCTGGCTTGCCGCCTCAGCGCGGGAGGCAGCCTGGTCAGCGCGGTTGGCGGCGTTAACTGCGCGTTGCTCCGGAGTTGGCTCATTCGACGAGCAGCCAACCATCAACGAAAGGGCTAACACTACAGCCCCGGCTAACCCAACCAGTTTGCAAGATTTTGTGATTAACCCTTCCATTTTTTCCTCCTGAGAAACTTCCGTGCCGGCCCCGAGGGTCACCAGTCGGTGGCCCCGTATTGACCTGAATCTTGTCTCAGATCGCTAACTGCCATGCAAGCCTACACAACACAAATGGTTACTGCAACGAACTTGTTGAAATACGAAAG
>DASXMJ010000078.1 GCA_036495685.1 Candidatus Binataceae bacterium
GCGCGGCTCAAGATAGTGCGCGGCAGCCCGCGCAAGGATCAAGAGTTCCCGCTCGAAGATGGAAACAATCTGGTCGGCCGCTGGGATCCGGAGACCGGAGCATTCCCCGAAGTCGATCTCGATGCGGACGATCCGGAGGCCAAGATTTCCCGCAAACACGCACTGATCAGAATCGCGGATGGCAAAATCACCGTTGAGGATATTGGCAGCTTGAATGGCACTTACGTGAACCGGGGGGCCCGCTTGCAACCCGGCAGTCCCATCGAGCTCAAGACCGGTGACGAGATAATTATTGGCAAAACATTTTTGAAACTTACGGTAGATCCGATCTCTTGAACGCTGCCCGGCGTGGGAAGCGGAGTGCCGGCTGGCCCTGTCCGCAGAGTCATCGCCGGGGATCGATGATGCTGAATGAATCCGGGTGAGCCGCTTTCCGAGGGTCATCTCCTCGACAATCGATACCGAGTACGGAAGGTTCTCGGCGTGGGCGGTATGGGCCGGGTCTACCTGTCCAACGACACCCGCCTCGCTAATCGCCCCGTCGCCGTCAAGGAAATGATCCTGGGCGACGGCATCGCCGAGAAAAAAGCCGTTGAGGATTTCACCCGCGAGGCGACCGTGCTCGCGCGCCTGTCCCATCCCGGCATCCCGACGCTAATCGACCACTTCGCCGAAAACAGCCGCCACTACATGGTGATGGAGTTCGTGGCCGGCGGCGACCTCGAGAAGGTCATCCAGCAGTCGGGCGGCAAGCTCGGTGAAGACCGGACCCTGAGATGGGCGCGGCAGATTCTGTCGGTGCTGGAGTTCCTCCACGCGCAAAACCCGCCGATCGTTTATCGCGATCTCAAGCCCGGCAATATCATGATCGACAAGGACGGCCGCGCGATGCTTATCGACTTCGGAATCGCGCGATTTTTGCCCAAGGGTGGTCGCGCGACCCAGATCGGCTCGCCGGGCTATGCGCCTCCCGAACAGTACGCCGGCAATGTCGAGCCGCGCTCCGACCTCTATTCGCTCGCGGCGACCATGCACCATCTGCTAACCGGCCGCGACCCCGCACTGGAGCCGCCCTTCAGCTTTCCCCCGGTCAGGCAGCTGGCCGCCGAGGTCTCCAACGCCACGGCGGGAGCCGTTGATCGTGCGTTGAATCACGAAATCGCCAAACGCTTCCCGTCGTCCCGTGCGATGCTGGATGCGCTGCCCGAGCCCGCCCCGGAAGACAGCGCGCAGAATGGGCTTGCGAGCGGCCCGCTCCGCACGATGCAGACCGTCGTGTTGTCAAGCCCGATTAGTCCGGCCCCGCGCGCGGCGAGACCAAGCCCACCAACTCCCCGTTCGATCGCTGCGACGCCTCGCGCAGTGCCAACGCCCTCGTCCATAACCAACATGCCGACAGTGGTGCTGAACAATCCTTCACCAGTGGGTGTGAGTGCGCCGCCTGGAGTGGCCAACCCGTCCGAGACCCTACGGACCATCCGCCCGCCGGTCAAAAAGGCCATCGAGCTGGGGGTTCGGGCCAAGGCGCTGATCGAGCGGGGGCTGCGGTCAAAACTGGTAGCCTCGGTCATCCAACCGGCCCCTCCCGAGCCGCTTCCTTCTTCAACCGCAAAGACCCAGGAGCTCAAGAGTCCCACAAAGTCCCGCGCCGCGGGGAATATCGCAAGAACCGGCGACGCGCCCGCGGCCCGGACCGGCGCGCGATCCCCGACGCCGCGCAGCGCACCGGTGCGCCCGGCAGCAATCTTGCGGGAAGCGGATGGGAAGGAAACTTCGGGGGTCCGGGCGCGGTTGATCGTACGGGGTGACGAAACCGAATTTCAGCTCAACCTCGACCGCACCGTGATCGGCCGCTCGCAGGACCCGTCGGATGCCTTGGATGTCGACCTCGTGACGGTCAAGCGCGGCGTGGATAGGGTTTCGCGCCGTCACGCTGAAATTATCCGCCGTGGCCAGGACTTTTTTATCCGCGACCTCGGAAGCATGAACGGGACTTTCATCGCAGGACGGGGGAAGCTTGGGCGTGATCAGCTCTACCAGCTGAAAGATCGCGACCAAGTGATCCTGGGCGGTGCTATATTGCAGTTTAGAAGAGGATAGCGGCGCATGATCACCTGTCCCCAATGCGGTGAAGTCGCTCCGGATGACGCGAAATTCTGCGACCGCTGCGGCCAGGGACTGACCGGAGCGGCCTCCACCTCTGTCGCCGCCGCTTCGAAGCCCAGGCCGCTGGCGGTGGGCGCCACTCTCAAGGGCGGGTTCGAAGTCGTCGAGACGCTGCCGGGATCGTCGATTGAGAACCGTTATCGGGTAAGCCGCACCCAGGAAGGCAAAACCGAATTTTTTATCGTCCGCGAACGTCTGTCCGACCGGCGCGAAGACTCGGGCAAGGAAGAATCGCCCGATCCACCTCCTGCGGCCGCCCCCACCCCCGATCCTCACGGGCCGACGGCAAAAACCGCGGAGCTGAAGCCGCCGCCTGTCGTGCAGGCGTCTGCGCCCGGCGAGAGCGGCTCTGCCGAGGTGACAGCCGCCGAACCCACACCATCGGCGGAATCCGAGACCGCGGAGCCGCCGCCGGCGGCGAGCAACGGCGCGACTACCAAAGTGGAAGCCGCAGCCAGTCTCGTAGAAGAAGCGGTCGCGCCGGCCACCGGACAAACATTACCCTCCCAGAGTGAAGATGACCTCGGAGAAGTATTCGGCCGGGTGCTGGCGCTATCGCTCACGCTGAATCATCCGGCCTTTCAGCGTGCCATCGAGGGCTTTGCGCGGGATGGACGCGTGTATCTCGTCTATCAAGATGAAGACCTGACCGCCCTGCATCGCGGTTCTTCCAAAACCAGCGAGGCCGAAGCGATCGCCGCCACCGTCCAGGTGTGCCAGGCGATTGCTTTCGTTCATCGCCGCGGCTTGCGCCTCAATGACATCTGCCCGCAGTCACTCGCGGTCACCAGAGGCGGCAGAATCAAGCTGACCGGACTTGACTACGTCAGCAATGACAACGAATTGCAGGCCGAACCGATTTTCAACGACGGGTACACCGCGCCGGAAATCTATCGCGGCAAACGGGTCGACAAGCGCGCGGACATCTTTTCCGCCGGCGCATTGCTCTACACTTGGCTGACCGGAGAGCGGCTGGAAAGCGAGAGCTGGCGTGAGGAGGCCGGGGTGGTGAGGTTCTATCCGCCCCACGTCGTGACGCCCGACCTCGAACAGGCCGTGCGGCGGGCGCTGCTGTTCGACACCAAGGACCGCTGGGAGACCATCGACGACCTCAAGACCGAGTTGATAAGGCTGCTCGGCCTTATCCAGGTCAGCGCCGCAGTGCTGAGCGACGTCGGGATGGTACGCGAGCATAACGAGGACGCCGTGATTGCGGCTGAATACCGGCGAGACTCGCTCGTCGAACCAGCGGAGAATCACTTGTATGCGGTCTGCGATGGCATGGGCGGTGCCGAGGCCGGAGAGATTGCTGCGGCAATTGCCGTTACGACGATCCGCGGCTATGTTCAGGCACGACTTGCGGGAGCCGATATGTTGGACCCTTGCAAGCTAATGGTCGCGGCCCTCGAAGAAGCAAATTCGAAGATCATCGAATATCAGACGGCTCATCCCGAATCGCGCGGGATGGGTTCCACGGGGGTTACCGCGTTGGTGCGGCCGCCAGAGGTCGCGTTGGCCTGGGTCGGTGACAGCCGTGCGTACCTTCTTGAAGGGGGAGTGCTCAAGCAGGTGACCAAGGATCATTCGCTGGTTCAACGCCTGGTCGAGATTGGCCAGATCAGCGCCGAAGAAGCGAAGCATCACGAGCACAAGAATGTGATCACCCGATCGCTCGGGGCGCGCCAGAGCGGTGCGGCGGGGGCGGAAAGCATCGCGCTCAAGCTCAGACGCGGCGATCGGATACTGCTGTGCAGCGACGGACTTACCGCTCACGTTGACGACCCCGACATCGCGAAAATTCTGCGCCGGCACGGCAGTCCCGCCGAGGCCGCGCGCGAGCTGATAGCCGCTGCCAATGCCGGCGGTGGTACGGACAACATCTCGGTGGCGGTGGTGTTCGCGAATTAGAGATGGTTGATACGGCAAATCCCGTGACCGGCCCGCTCGAGACGGGCACCGTCCTCCAGGGCCGCTACGCAATCGAGCGGCTGCTCGGCGGCGGCGGCATGGGAATGGTCTACCTCGCTCGCGATCAGCGCCTGGCCAACCGCCCCTGCGCGATCAAGGAGATGGTCGATCATTTTATCGACCAGGCGCAGCGTATCGAGGCCAACGAGTACTTCGCGCGCGAGGCTGACACGCTCGCCCAGCTCAAGCATCAGGCGATTCCCGCTATCACGGATCGGTTCGACGACAAGAACCGGCACTACCTGGTGATGGAGTATGTCGAGGGGCGCAATCTCGAAGAGGAGATGGCGGCGCGCAGAGGTCCACTGCCGGAAGGGCTGATCGTCGACATCGCGCGCCAGCTCTGCGACGTGCTGTCCTACCTGCACGGGCACGAGCCTCCCGTAATCTACCGCGACATGAAGCCTTCGAACGTGATGGTCACGCCGAAGGGACGCGTGGTCCTGATCGATTTCGGGATCGCGAGGCTGTTCAAGGGCGCGCGCAAGGGCACCATGATCGGGACGCTCGGGTTTGCGCCGCCCGAGCAGTACCAGGGCAATGTCGATCCGCGCAGCGACATTTACTCGCTGGGCGCCACGCTGCATTACGCGCTGACGGGGCGCGACCCGGAAAAGTTCCCGCCGTTTGCGTTTCCCAAGGTCAGGGAACTGCGCCCCGAGACTTCCTCGAACCTGGCCGGGGCAATCGACGCCGCCCTCAGCTATGAGGCGACCAACCGCCCGGCCAACGTTCAGCAATTCCGCGACATGATGCTGTACGGGACCGGGCTGCCGACCTCCGGCGGTCTGGGAGTAAGCGCGCGCAGCGGCACTGCGGACCTGTCGTTGATAGCCCAGAACTTCGAGCCGACCGCGATGCTGCGCGCGCGCCGGCCGCGGAGCGCCGCGCGCCGCGCCGTGTCGTTCCTGATCTTTTGCGTGATTCTCGGCGGCATCGCCTTCGGTTCGACCTACATCTATTCCGACCCGCAGCTCCAGTCGCGGCTTGGGATCAAGGACTACATCGATGCTCTCCCGTGGAAACACGAGGAAAGCGTCGCGAAGGCGCGCTCGCATCCGCTCGACTTCGAACAACTGACCCTGGCCTTGTCAACGCGCGAGGGCACCGCAATCGCCGCGCCGCAGGCATCGTTCAACGACACCGACCTGACCAACGCGCGCTACCTCAAATGGACTGCGACCTTCAAGAATGCCTTGGCCGGGCTGGAGGGACGATCGGAAAAAGTCGAGGCGCGCTTCTACGACCCGAATGGACTACAGATCGCCTCGAGCGCCGCCGACATGTTTATCGGCCCGGCGCAGAAGACCGCAGAATTCTCCGGCGTCGCGCTGATGCCGACCATGACCGACAAGCCGCCGGGTCAGTACAAGGTCGGGCTGTATGCGAACAATGATCTGCTCGGCCAAAACGCCTTTGCGGTCACTCAGGATTTCGCGGCACGGAAGAAAGCCGAAGCGGAAGAGGCCGCCAGCACGGCTGCCGAAAAGGCCGACGAGCAAAAGCGCAAGGATGAAGCGCGCAAGCTCGCGATGATCGACGAGCGCCGTCGCAAACCGCTGGAACTCCGCGAGATCGAATTTCTGAATACCACCAAGACCGGCACCCCGCTGTCGGGCTCCGCGACCTCGTTCGAGGCATCCAAGGTGCTGTTCGTGGGCTGGCAGGTCTCTTTCGATAATCGGCTCTATGGGCTCGAGCCCGGGCAATATCGAGTCGATGCGGCTTATGTGGCGCCCGATGGACGCACGCTGGGCAGCGTCAACGATTGGCAGAACGTCTCCACCAATCAGAGGATCGCCACTTTCAGCGGCCGGGTGGGCAATTCCCGGGGCGGAGCGTTTCTGCCGGGAACTTACACCGTAAACTTTTATCTAAACGGCCAGTATTTCGGGCAGCGCCGATTCCGCGTGGTCTCGGATACCGCATCCAATCCGAGCGCCGGCTCGGGAGGATTCCCCGGTGGATACGGTCTTCCCGGCGGGAGCGGCGGCAGCGGATTCAGCGGCGGCTTGAGCTCGACCGGACCGGATCTCTTTGGTGCCACCGTCGCGACCGGTACCATTACGGGCCTGCCCGGCGGCGGGCATCCGGACCTGGAACTGCGCCTGCGTCCGCAGCCCAATGGATTTCTGCACGGTGAGATGGTGATTCATCAGAACGGATTCGGCCCCACCCAGATCGAAGGCTTCACCCGATCCTTGTCGGATGGTGAACACATGCAATTCCAAGTGCCGTACGGCTCCGAGACCTATTATTTCGAAGGCAAGCGCCACGGCGACACCCTGGCGGGCACCTTCGAGTCGTCGCCCTCGGGCGAGCGTGGCACCTGGAACGCGCAAGCCAACTGAGCTCGCGCTGCCCCCGCTCAGGCCCCCTGCAGCATCCGGCTTGTCAGATAAATCACCAGCATACCCACCGCCATGGCCACGGCCACCAGCGGCGAGTCGTGTTCTTTCGCCTCGGGCAGCAGATCGGAAGCGCCGATGTAGAGAAACGAGCCCGCAAAGAAGGCGAGCATCCAGGGCAGAACTCCGCTGAGCGGCACCAGTAAAGTCGCAGAGGCACCGAGCACCGGCGCGATCATGTCGAGGATGAGCCAGAGCCTGGCGCGTCCCACCGAATTCCCGTGCGCGAGGATGACCGTCACGGTGTTGAGGCCGTCACTGAGATCGTGCGCGATTACTCCAAGCGCGATCAGCAGGCCCACCTGCATGCTGCTCTGGAAGCCGGCGCCTATCGCAATTCCGTCCAGGAAACTGTGGAACGTCAGGCCCGCAGCGGACAACGCGCCGAGTTCCTGCTCGTGGGTAGTCAGCGCGTGCTCATGTTCCCGCGCTCGATGCATCGCCGTGTAGCGCTCGAGGCCGAAGAAGGCCAGGAATCCGAGCCCTGCTAGGGGCATATATGAAGCTCCGCCCGGCAATTCAAAGATCTCGGGCAGGATGTCGAACAACGCCACCGCCAGGACGGCTCCCGAGCTGAAGCCCAGCAGCAGATGAAGGCGATCGCGAAAGCGCACTGCTGCCAAACCGCCGAATCCGGTCGAAACCAGAGTGGCCGAGGCGAAAACGATGGGTACCAGTTGCATGCTGGGAAGCGCTGCCGGGCTCATCGATTAATCGACTCGCGACTCGCGAAGCAAGCAGAACACCTCGCCGCTGTTTCGGATGCGCGCAATCAGCAAGCAGTGGCCCACGCGAGCACGCTCGCGACGAACTCGGCTTTCTGCGCGGAATAGTCTGACGGGTTCTGGTACGGTCGGCTGGCCAGCAACCGCTTGAGGTTCAGGTAGTGGCGCGCGGGCTCCTCGTGATGTCGAAGAAAGTCTCGAAAGGTGATCGGGTCGCGCCACTGCTGCGAATCAAACTTGACGATGTGGAGGTGGCTGGTGCGAGTTGTCCGGTGCCTGGTTCCAGACGGCTGGTTAAAGAAGCGCCGGTTGGGAATCCGGGCCTCGACGTCCGGCCGATGCTCCCATCCAGCGGCGACCAGCGAGGCAATGACCGGGCCATCAATCTCCCCGAGTTCGCGCACCCCCGCAAGAATGTCGATGGTAGGAACCGCCGTCATTCCAGGTAGCGCGGTACTTCCCACGTGCTCGAACGCAACGATCATCGGCAAATGAAGTTGGAGTGACCGAACCGCATTTTGGTAGAGCTTGGGCCAACTCGGATTGTACGCGACCAGTTCGAACTTCCACAGCACCCCATCAGGCTAGCACACCTGCACAATCGGAGGTCGCAGCAGCTTGCCAGCGCCGTATCACCCATCTGACCCTCGGCGTCGGTGCGCAACCGGCGCACACCCACACGTCCGGCGAGCTGGTATGGTGTCCGCTGCCCATGCTCCTTAATCGCGCGATCTGCTCTCTCATGGTGCCCTCGTCCGGGGCTCAGGGCTCGAACGGTATCAGAGGCGCAAGCGGCGTATGAGTCAGTTTGGCTTAGAGAAATGGCAGCGCTGCTGACAGTGCGACCGCCCATTCGTCCAGGCAGGGTGCGGCTCGTCACCGAACCGTTTGCTGGAGCAGTAGTGCGAGTTGATTGACATCGATCGGTTTTACAAGATGATGGTCGAAGCCCGCTTCTTTGGATCGAAGTCGGTCTTCGGACTGGCCGTATCCGCTTATCGCGACCAGGTAAATCTGCTTGCCCTCATCATGCGCCCGAATCTTGCGCGCCAGCGCATAGCCGTCAAATCCAGGCAGGCCCACGTCGAGGAGGCCTACATCCGGCCGAAAGCTAAGCGCGGCGTGAAGCCCACTTGGACCATCATGTGCCGTCTGAACCTCGTGACCGTCGTTCGTGAGCTGGATACTGAGCATCTCGCGCACGTCGTCATTGTCCTCCACGACGAGCACCCGTCGGGGACGAGGCACGGCAGTTATTAGTGGAGCCTGCTCACCAACGTTAGTATTCGGAGCGGGTACAGCAGGCAAGCGCACGGTAAGGGTGCTTCCCATTCCAACTCGGTTGGTCGCTGCTTGAACAGTTCCTCCGTGAAGCTCTACGATGCGTCGCACGAGCGTGAGCCCAATGCCAAGCCCTCCCTGCGATCGATCGAGGCTCCGCTCGCCCTGGACGAAGAGATCAAAGATCTTTGGAAGGATATCTGCCGCAATGCCTACCCCCGTATCCTTGACCTCGAGTAACGCGTAGGGACCCTCGTTGCGCACACTAACAGTAATCGTCCCTCCTGCCGGCGTGAACTTCAGCGCGTTGCCGACCAGATTCGTGACGATCTGTTCGACGCGCGTTTGATCAGCGTTGATCCACACGCGCTGTCCACTGAGTGTCAATTGATGACGGTCCATCACACCACGTGTGCGCAATGCTTCAATCGTTCCCTCCACGACTTCACTCAACTCGAGCGGTCGCAGGGTGAGGCGCATCCTCGCGCTGGTCACACGGCTGGCGTCGAGAAGATCGTCTACAATGTGTGATAGCTGATCGAGCTGCCGGCCGATCACCGCTCGCGCACGCGCCGCATGATCGGACGATAGTTCTCCAAGGTCGAGTATTCGGACGGCACTCGCCAGCGCCCCGAGGGGATTGCGAAGCTCGTGGCCCAACATCGCCAGAAACTCATCCTTTGCATGTGCCGCTGCCTGGATTGCTTCCTCGGCGCGTTTACGCTGGGTAATGTCACGAGCGATCTTCGATGCGCCGATGATCGCGCCACCTTCATCGATGATCGGTGAAACACTCAGCGAAACGTCGATCAGGCTCCCATCCTTGCGGCGACGCACGGTTTCATAGTGATCGATGCGTTCCCCGCGTCTGATGCGCTCGAGAATCGTGGGTTCCTCGTCGGCTCGGTCCGTGGGAATGAGGATAGTTATGGACTTGCCGATAACTTCATCGGGGGTGTAGCCAAAAATGTTCTGCGCACCTCGGTTCCAGCTCGTTATGATGCCGTTGAGGTCTTTGCTGAGGATTGCGTCGTCGGATGACTGGACGATTGCCGACAGCCTGGCGTTAATCACCTCCGCCTCTTTGCGTGCGGTGATGTCCTGGAACCTCAGAAGAATGAGGCGCTGCGAATCGCGTGGCAAAGAAAACGAACGGGCGCCGAGCATCAGCGTCCGGCGTCCGTACTGTGGAAAGTAGTGTTCGACTTCGAAGGGCCTGAATTCGCTCCCGTCAGCCAACATCTCCCGTAATTGCGTCCTTAATCGCGCGAGGTCGAAAGCACCGTTCGCCAGCCCGCCGAGCGAGACACTCTGCAGCGATTCGCGAGTGATGCCGAACATCTCATAGAACGCCCGATTGGCGGTCAGTAGACGTACCTCCTCGCCGACGACGAGCAGCGGATCAGTCCCCGTGTTGAGGATCGCCTTGGTGTATTCGCGCTCGTGAATCGCCTCGTCAATACTGGCGCGAAAAGCGGTCACATTCATGAAGGTGAGAACGTTGCCGCCGATCTCGTGATTGTACTTTGCGTACGGGGCGATACGCAGTACGAAGGTCAGGTCCTCGTAACGGAAGTCATGCCGGGAAGGCATACCGGCCAGGCTCGCTTGCGCACACCACCTCTCCAGATCCCGCAGGCTGGCGAGTCCGGCGACCGCGCCGGCCGGGCGATCGAGGTCTGAGGAATTCAGGCGAAAGGATCCTGCCGCCGCCCGATTAAAGCATGCGATCGTCAGGTCTCGGTTAACGACGACGACTGGGACATCGATCGTATCGAGAATCCCGATCGGGTCGAAACGAACTGGCTCAATACTTCTGGGATAGTCCGCCAACCGGTGACTCTCGGTCCAGCCGCCGTGACTCGGTGAATCTGATTGCTTCACCGTTCTGCATTTCCAGCCGTATACAACTTGCGACTACGCTTGAGTACGGAATCAGAAACAGATGGAAGAACCTGACGCAGTGCCAGCAGCAGTGCTTGCGCTCTCGGCATGTTGAAGGCTGCAGGGTATCGGGAGAGCAGGTGACCTTCAAGGACTCGAGCTTCGTCCGGTCCGAC
>DASXMJ010000079.1 GCA_036495685.1 Candidatus Binataceae bacterium
GGGGCGTACTTTCTGATCTCGATTGCCGCGCCCGCGTACCTGAGCAAGCGGCACGAACTCTCACCAGGCGCGCTTGGTCTTTCGATCGCCTCGGTGGTGCTGCTGCTGGTTCCGGCGGTGGGCAGTGTCTACCCGGTTCCGTCCTGGCCGGTAAACATCTTTCCCTACATTTTCCTGGGCTATCTGGCGCTGGGTCTCGGATGGTTCATGGTTCTGCGCAGCAATCGCGATTTCATCAACACCCTCAAGGACCGCATCCACGCCGAACACGGTTCCGCACCGATCAGTCTCGCGCTGCACAAGACACCGGCGGCGGTTGACGCACCGAAGAAGGCGACGGCCTAGACGGGACCGATCGAGGAGAACCACATGCATACGCAAGAAGTGGCTGGTGCGGTGGCAACGCTGTGGCGCTACCCCGTGAAATCGATGCTGGGTGAGGAGATCAATTCCAGCGTCGTCACCCCGCGAGGTTTGCTTGGCGATCGCGCTTACGCGTTGGTGGACCAGACAACCGGCAAAGTAGTCAGCGCGAAGAACCCCCGAAAATGGCCAGGTATGTTCAGGTTTCGCGCCGCGTTTGTCGAAGCCCCGGACATGTACGAGGGACTGGCGCCAGTACGAATAACCTTGCCCGACGGCGTTTCGGTGACAAGTTCGCATCCAGATCTCGACAGCCTCTTGTCGCGCGCGGTCGGCTCAAGTGTCGCGCTTAAGTCGCAACCGCCGGCCAATCCGAAACTAGAGGAGTATTGGCCCGATGTGGAGAACCTGGCGCATCGTGAGACCGTCACCGAGGAAGCGATGCCACCCAACAGCTTCTTCGACGGTGCGGTGGTCCATATCCTGACCATCTCGACCCTGGAACGACTGCAATCCATCTACCCCAGTGGAAGATTCGAAGCGCGGCGCTTTCGGCCCAACCTGATCGTAGCTCCCGCAGCGGCGGACCAGGGCTTCATTGAAAACGAGTGGGTCGGGCGCACGCTAGCTATAGGAAGCCAGGTGCGCCTCAAGGTCACCTGCGCCACCGGCCGCTGTGTGATGACGACGCTGGCGCAGGGGGACCTGCCCAGGGATGTGGGAATTCTCAAGACGGCGGTCAAGGGGAACGGCGCAAACGTTGGGATTTATGCGTCGGTCGAGCGCGGCGGAGTGATCCGCGCGGGCGACGCGGTGACAGTCGAAGGGATCGGATAGGAGCCCTGGGGCCGAGGGGGCGCAGGAAAAGTTGGGTTGCCCGACAGGCATGCCTGATGTTAGTTCACTGCGCATGGCGGCCGGGATCACAAAACCTCTCGGGCGGGTTCTCACTTCGCTGGGAGCGCAGCTCAAGGTGCTGCGCACTCAACGCGGATGGACGCTGGAGAGGCTCAGCAAAGAGAGCAAACTATCGGAGCCGTATCTGTCGCGCCTGGAAAGCGGAGTCCGCCAACCTTCGCTCGCAGCATTGATCACCCTCGCACACGTTTACGAAATCCCGCTGCGCACCCTGTTGGAAGGTGACGGTCAGGCAATGCCCCCGTGCAGGATCATCCGGTCGGAAAGCTCAGGGGCGAGGATTAGCAACGGACTAGCCTATCGCACGGTTTCCGGCGGCGGAGCCCTGACCGGCCTGCAGGCTATGGAGATGCGGATTCCCGCCAATCGCCACAACCAAAAGTTTTACCGTCACGAGGGCGAAGAGTGGCTGTATGTTATCTCGGGCGGACTGAACCTGATTTTCGAGCACGAACAGCATTCGCTCCAGCCCGGGGATGCGGCGCATTTCGATGCACGCACTCCCCATCGCCTCGCGGCTGCGGGAAAGCGGGACGCGGTCGTGCTCCTGGTAGCCGCCGCTGGGACCCAGGCTTCGCAACCATGAACCGGGTATCCCGAACTTCCAACTGGATGAACCATGAAAAGTGCGATCGCGATTCGCCACTTGCATTTCGAAGACCTTGGCACCCTTGCTCCTATCCTTGAAGGGGCCGGCTATCAGGTTCGATATGTGGACGTCTGCGTCGAGGATCTCGCCGCTCTGAATCCCGTCGAGTCCGATCTCCTCATTGTGTTGGGCGGGCCGATCGGCGCGTATGAAGACCATCTTTACCCGACTCTGAAAGACGAGCTTAAGCTGCTCGAAAAGCGTCTCGCGGCGCAACGCCCGACCCTGGGGATTTGCCTTGGCGCTCAGCTCATGGCGCGCGCTCTCGGGGCGCGCGTCTATCCATCAGGCGGCAAAGAAATTGGCTGGGGACCGGTTACGTTAAGTGGCGCCGGACGCGACTCCGCGTTTCGCCATCTGGGGCAAGACGGCGTTGCGGTACTTCATTGGCACGGAGACACCTTCGATCTGCCGCAGGACGCTATCTTGCTGGCCTCGACCGGGTTTTGCCGCAATCAGGCGTACGTGTGGGGTGCTAACGCAGTGGGTTTTCAGTTTCATCCGGAGGCTTGCGCGGCGCGGCTCGAGCAGTGGTTCATCGGCCACGCCTGCGAGATTGCGGCTGCCGAGCTCTCGGTCGCGGCATTACGCGCTGACACCGCCAGGCACGCATCGCGCCTGGAAGTCCAGGCGCACAAAAGCTTCACGGAGTGGTTAGCTTCAATTAGTTATTTGGTCGGCAGTTGCAAACCAGTAGCGCCGTGAGTGTCCGATTTTCCTGAGACACGATCGGTAGGGTACACGCGACACCGCGAATCGGCGGCGGATGACCATGGGCGGCGCAGCCGGTTTTTCAGCTTGCGGGGTTGCGGCGCGCGTGGATTGGACTTAGACGATTCGACCGATCGCGGGCACGCGGCGGAGCCCGGCGCTGGTTCCCCAGCTCAGAAGCAGCACTCCGGAAAACACCGCGACGGTCTTTGGTGATTGGTCCGAGCGCAATGGCGAGAAGCGCCATCTGCAGCCACGACACGAACATATAATGGGTTAGGTACATCCCGTATTCGTTGGCGCTCAGGCTGTCGAAAATCGGGTTGCGGCGAGTGATAAAGCGAACGAACAGCGCCAGTAACGCGAATGAAATTGCGCCGCAGGTGAGCGCAAAGACGAACCCGCCAATGGCGTTGGCGACCGCGGGCGACAGCGCGCTGCGTCCCGACATCGCCAGCAGCGAAAATGCAATGCTCGCCACACAGATCACCAGCATCGCTAACGTCCATCGTCCCCAATGCCGCGCCAGCTTTCCGTCGGGCGCGAGTAATCCGCAGTCGATTCCGTAGGCGCCGACGCCGATTCCCGCCAAGAAATAAACCGCGTAGTGGACCAGACGCGCGGTTTGAAACTGAAACGGTCCGATGCTGGTCCATGCAAGTGGTCCGAACACTGCAACCATTGGCACGTAGGCCGCCATCGAAGCCGCAACGAACATCGCAAAAAAACGCACCGGATGCTCACGCGCGTTTTCCGCCAATCTGCTCAGCGCGGCGGCAAATCCCGGAGCAACCGCGAAGATTGCGCCGATCACCAGATCGAAAGCAAGCAGAAGCCAGATGAACCACGCCGGCCCGGTCGGCCAGTCGCCGAACGAAAGCCAGTCGTGAACGTAGTCCGCGACTCCGCGCCCTCCAGCCATCAGGTAGGACGGGTAGTAAGCCAACGGCGCGACGATCGCCGCGGCGAACAGGAATGGGATGCCCAATCGCTTGAAACGATCGCGGAGGAAGGACGCGTTTCCCTTGCGTATCAGACTCGACCACACGAACAATCCCGACACGAAGAACATCAGCGCCATGAAAAAGGTGTCATTGAAGCTGACGAAAAGGGTGAGAAGCGCCGAATGCGAATGCGGGTCCACGATTGGGAACGCTCGCCACAGCATCGGGTTTTGAGCAGCGGCGCCCGCGAGGTTGGCACGCCCCAGAAATAGGCGACGGCGGAATGATGGGCGAGCACGAGGATGACAAGAAAGCCGCGCAAGTAGCCGATCGCGACGTTGTATCCGCGGCTCGCGGCATGCGCAACCGGTTGACTACCGAGGTTGGGCGGCGCCCGATGCAAGAGTTGTAGCTGATGACCCCATGTCAAAGGCTCGACGAGGGTCGCAACAGCTTAATCGCCCGCTCGGGACAGGCAGAGACGCACAGGCCGCAGGCGTGGCAATTTTGCGCGTCGACAGCGAACGCCTGGCGGTTTCCGTGGACCCAGGCCTTGAGTCGCGCACCCAGCGGCACCGCGTGCTTATCCCGGTCGCTTAGCTGGCGCATCTCGAAGACGCTGTAGGGGCAGACCTCCACGCAATCCTCTTTCCCTTCGCAGCGCGATCGGTCTATCACCGGCACGAACACGCCGGGTTCGTGTTTGCAATCGGAAACCGCTGAGATGGCCATGTGATCCTCCGAGCATCTACCGGAGCAATATTCGCGCCGCCTGCGAGTTCCCCTCTTAGTGGCCTTGAGAGGTTGATCTTCAGGGCGGCAGGTGCAGGCTGCAGATTGCGCCGCAACTTCCCGATGGCGTGCGGCGGAAGGTTGTTGGGAACTTAAGCGTTGAGCGGCTTTTCAAAAGAGTAGAACGAACCGCGCAACGACCATCGTCACGGCATGGTCTTTCGAGCCAGCGTTTCCCGGTCCAGGGTAGCTCGACACCATTCTGCAGGTTCCGCTACGCCATCAACATGATGACCAGGCCACCGCTAACGATCATACCCCCGCCCAGCAATATCCGGTCGTCGGGAACCTGCCCGAAGAGCGCCCACGAGATGATCTGCGAGACCAGGAAGAACAGTGCGATATAAATTCCCATCAGTCGATTGAAATCGACGCCACTCGTGTTGACGAGTACCCCATACGCAAACAGCGTGATTGCACCGGCGGCCATCCAGTACTTGGGTCCCTCAAGTCCCATCCGAACGAGCGCGTCACCTACCACTTCAAGCCCGGCGGCAAGCAGCAGGACGAATAGTATTCTTGGGAACAAGCCTTCCTCCTCCGAGTCGCACCAAACAATTCGACGTGCATACAAATCTATGCGACTTAACGAATCTCAAACCAGCCAACGACTTGCGTTTTGCAATCCGAGCACTAGTGATGGCCGCCGCCAAAATGGCCGCCCATGCCATGACCAAATCCTCCGCCTCCACCAAAGCCATGCCCTCCGCCCCCGCCATGACCACGGACGCCACCGGAACCAACGCCCTTACCTGTGCCGCCCCCTGGTTTGGGGCTTTTGATCCCGCCGCCCTGAAATCCCCCACTTGCGCCGTAGTAGCCCATTCCGTACCCGTACCACGCACTCCACCCGCCCCAAAAAAATGGCGAGGGTACCGCGCCATTGAACGCGCTCGCCATGAGGCCTTGTTGTCCGATGCTCTCTTCGGTCTCATTCTGTTGGTATTGCGCGAGATCGTTTTGGTGCTGAAGCGCAAGCTCGTAGCGATCCGCTTCGGCCTGGTTTCCCTCAAAGAGACACTGGCAGTAGTCGGGGTCGTAGTACCAGAAGACCACGCCCGAAGCGGTCTGGTACTGGTTCAATTTGAAGGTTGGAAGCTGCTCCAGGTCTTCCGAGGGTGTGTCGACCAAAACCTTCGTAAACCCAGCATCCTCGAGCTTTGCTTCCGTGTCACGAACGGTCCCTTCATCATTGGTCGCGGTCGCACAAGACCAGAGCGTGCCGAGCAGCAGGAGAGCAAACAGTCCAAGCAGCGCGCGATGGGTCCGCACTTCCATCCCAAGCTAATTTAAGGCCGGAAGCAGCTCGAGAACCAAGAGGTAATCTTGGGGGCTGAACAACTTCAAGCCGACCAACTCAGATCAGCGGCATAAGAAACCGTTTGGGGCCGGAGCGTCGCGCGGGGTTATCGAGCGGAGGGGGCGCTGGAAGCCTGGATGCGAGCGCGCGCCAGCAGGAGCGCTTCCTCTGCCGCGGGGTAGCCCGCGTCGTAGAAGCTGATGGTTGCCATCTGCTGATTCGCCGCGCGTTCTTCGTCCTGGGCCTGCGCCCGATTGATCGAAGCGGGCGTCTGTGCGCCGCTGGCAAGCACCGTCATGGCACCGTCCTTTACCTCGGTGAGCCCTCCGGAGATCACCCAGGTTTCGACGGTGCCATCGTCTTTCTCGATCTTCAGCAGCCCGGGCGTGAGCGAAGTGATGAAGTTGATGTGATCGGCAAGCACGCCGAATTCGCCAAGCGGGCCGGTCGCGGTCACCTGTCGGGCGCGTCCCTCAAAGACGACTCCGGTCGGCGTGACCACCTTCAGTGGAAAATTCTCTGCCAAGTACAGCGCTCCCGCCCGGATCAGCCTTCGCGTGCTAGCCGTTCGGCTTTTTCGCGCGCATCGTCAATCGTGCCCACCAGCAAAAACGCCTGCTCGGGTAGATCGTCGCAGTTGCCGTCGAGAATTTCCTTGAAGCCGCGCACCGTTTCCTGGCGGGGCACGTACTTGCCCGGCAAGTTAGTAAACGGTTCCGCCACGAACATCGCCTGCGACAGAAAGCGCTCGACCCGTCGCGCGCGCGCCACTACCAGCTTGTCCTCCGCCGAGAGTTCCTCCATCCCTAAGATCGCGATGATGTCCTGCAGGTCCTTGTAGCGCTGCAGGATGGCCTGGACGCGGCGCGCCACCGTGTAGTGTTCGTCGCCGACGACCTGCGGATCGAGAATTCGCGAGGTCGAGGCGAGCGGATCGACCGCCGGGAAAATCGCCTTCTCGAAGATCTTGCGATCGAGCGCCGTAACCGCATCCAGATGGGTGAAGGTGGTTGCTGGCGCTGGATCGGTGTAGTCGTCGGCGGGCACGTAGACGGCCTGCACCGACGTGATGGAGCCCTTCTTGGTGGTGGTAATGCGCTCCTCCAACTCGCCGATATCGGTGCCCAGGGTCGGTTGATAGCCGACCGCGCTCGGCATGCGTCCGAGCAGCGCCGACACTTCCGAATTCGCCTGCACGAAGCGGAAGATATTGTCGATGAAAAACAGCACGTCCTTGCCTTCCTCGTCACGGAAGTATTCCGCAACCGTGACTCCGGAAAGCGCAACCCGCGCGCGGGCCCCGGGCGATTCGTTCATCTGTCCGTAAACTAGCGCGGTCTTGGAGAGCACGCCCGATTCGTGCAGTTCGTGGTAGAGGTCGTTGCCTTCGCGCGAGCGCTCGCCGACTCCCGCAAACACCGACACGCCCCCGTGCTGTTTGGCGACGTTGTTGATGAGTTCCTGGATGCACACCGTTTTGCCCACGCCGGCGCCGCCGAACAATCCGATTTTGCCCCCGCGTGAATACGGGCAAATGAGGTCGATCACCTTGATCCCGGTTTCGAGGATCTCGACTTCGGTGCCCTGCTCATCGAAGGCCGGCGCATCGCGATGAATGGGCATCAACTTCACACCCTCGATGGGCCCCGCCTCGTCGATCGACTCGCCGGTCACGTTCATCAAGCGACCGAGCGTCCCGGGACCGACCGGCACCGAAATCGGCGCCCCGGTGTTATCGACCGGCATACCTCGCACCAGCCCGTCGGTGGTGTCCATCGCGATGCAGCGTACGGTGTTTTCGCCCAGGTGCTGTTCGACCTCCAGCACCAGGTTGCCGGACTTGTCACTGATGGCGGGATTGGTGACCCGCAGCGCGGTTAGAATCGAAGGCAGCGAACCGTCGGAAAATTGCACGTCGACGACGTTGCCCAGTACCTGGCTGATGTTCCCTTGCTGTGTGTCGCTCATATCCAGCCGTCTTCCCGTGTGATCTTGAATCGTGAGTCTAGCCGCGCAGCGCCTCAGCGCCGCCGACGATGTCCATCAGTTCTCTGGTGATCTGCGACTGCCGCGCGCGGTTCATCTCGAGCGTCAATGTGTTGATCATCTCAATTGCGTTGTTGGTCGCATTGTCCATCGCCGTCATCTTCGCGCCGTACTCCGACGCTTCGGCTTCCAGCAACCCATGAAATACCGCGGCTTCCAGGTAGCTCTTCACCACCACCGGAACCAACTCTTGAGGGCTCGGTTCGATCAGATAGTCGACCGCCGCGGGCGCTTCATCCGCCGTGCCTCTCTCGGGCGGCGTCACCGGTAGCAATCGCTCGTACACGGGTTTCTGGGTCAGTGCGGAGTGAAACCGAGTGTAAACAATCGACGCTTCGGAAATGGCCCCGGATTGGAAATCCGCGAGCATGCGTCCGGCAATCAAGCGAGCCAGTTCTACAGTCGCCAACCGCGGCAAGTTGTTGGTGCTCTCCAGCGCGATGGGCGCGTTGGTGCGTTTGTAGTGATCTACCGCTTTCTTGCCGACGGCGTAGTAGCGAACCTCGAGGCCATCGCGTTCGAGATTGCGGCGCACCTGCTCGCCCTCACGGATTACGTTGGTGTTATAACCGCCGCACAGACCCCGGTCGGCCGCAATCACGACAACCAGCGCAGACTTCTTTGCATCTTCGGCCGGTGCAATGTCCACCCCTTCGGCGTTGAGGAGCGAATCTGCCACCCGCGCCAGGGCCTCGCTGTACGGCCGCGCGGCAATCAGCGCCTCCTGCGCGCGGCGCAGACGCGCCGCCGCGACCAGCTTCATCGCGCGCGTGATCTGCTCGGTCGATTGAACCGAAGCGATCCGGCGTCGGATTGCCTTGAGCGTGGCCATCGGCCATCCGGCTAGGCGGGCATCGCCCCCTTGAGGTGTTCTGCCTCGAATTGCTTCAGGAAGTCTCCGATCGCCGCGCGCAGCTTCTTGCGGAGATCATCGCCCAGCTCGCGCTTGGTGATGATCTCGTTCAGCAGGTCAGCATGGCGCGCATCGAAATACCCGTACAGTCCTTTTTCGAACGGGCGGACCTGCGCAATTTCGAGCTTGTCGAGAAAGCCTTCGTTCCCGGTAAACACGATCAGGACCTCTTTCGCGGTGGAAACCGGTTCGTACTGATCCTGCTTGAGTACTTCCGTGAGGCGCGCGCCACGGTTCAGCAGGCGCTGGCTCGAGGCGTCCAGTTCCGAGCCGAACTGTGCAAACGCAGCCATCTCGCGATATTGCGCGAGGTCCAGCTTCATCGTGGCGCCGGCCTGTTTCATCGCCTTGATCGCGGCGGTGAATCCGACGCGCGAAACCGACAGGCCGACATTTATCGCGGGACGGACGTTGGAGTTGAATAAGTCGAGGTCCAGAAAGATCTGCCCGTCGGTGATCGAAATGACGTTGGTCGGAATGTACGCGGAAATATCGCCGGCCTGGGTTTCGATAATCGGCAGCGCGGTCAGCGAACCCGAGCCCGCCTCTTCGCTCATCTTCGCCGCGCGCTCCAGCAGCCGCGAGTGCAGGTAGAAGACATCGCCCGGATACGCCTCGCGACCAGGCGGGCGGCGCAGCAGCAGCGCCAGCTGCCGGTACGCGGTCGCATGCTTGCTCAGATCGTCGTAGATGATGAGCGCGTCCTTACCGTTGTCGCGAAAATGCTCGCCGATGGTGCATCCGGTGTAGGGCGCGATGTACTGGAGCGGCGCCGCCTCCGAGGCGGTTGCGGCCACCACCAGCGTATATTCCATCGCGCCGTGGCGGTTGAGCTTCTCAACCAGCTGCGCCACCGTGGAACGCTTCTGGCCAATCGCGACGTAGATGCACTGCACGCCCTGGCCCTTCTGATTGATGATGGTATCGAGGGTGATCTGAGTCTTGCCGGTCTGCTTGTCGCCGATAATCAACTCGCGCTGCCCACGCCCGATCGCGCAGGTGGCGTCGATGGCCTTGATGCCGGTTTGCAGCGGCTGTTTGACGCTCTGTCGCCGGATGATTCCGGGCGCCTTCAGCTCGATCCGGCGGGATTCCGACGATTTTATGGGACCCTTGTCGTCGATCGGCTGACCCAGCGAGTTAACCACCCTGCCCAGCATCGCGTCGCCAACCGGCACTTCCACGATGCGCCCCGTGCGCTTGACCTCGTCGCCCTCGCTGATGGCCTGCGGGTCGCCGAACAAGGCAGCGGCGACGTTGTCCTCTTCGAGGTTCAGCACCATCCCGTAGACCTGGTGAGGGAACTCAAGCAACTCGCTCGACGCCGCATTCTGCAGCCCGTAGATGCGGGCGATGCCGTCGCCGCAGGACAGCACGCGGCCGGTCTCGCGGACCGCGATCGAGCCTTCGAAGCCCTTGATTTCGTTCTTGAGTATCTCGCTGATTTCCGATGGTCGAATGTCCGCCATAAATTCCTGCTCAGGCTTGGCCCGCAAGTTTCAGCTGCGCTTCCTGAAGCCGCCCTGCGAGGCTGCCGTCGTATGTCTTGCCGGCGAGTTCGGCAACCACGCCGCCCAGCAATTCCTTGTCGACCTTGATGGTCGGGATGATCTTCTTTTTGGCTATGGCTTCTAAGCCGGCCAGGACCCGCGCCTGTTCCTCGTCCGATGGCTCCACGGCGAAGGTCAGCGTCGCGCGCTCCCGCCCGAGCATTTCATCAACCAGTTCGCGGTATGCATCGGCGATGGCACTGACCTCGGCGATTCGGCCATGACGTGCGATCACCACCGCCAGCGATCGGAGCGGGAAGCTCAAATTCAGGCGCTCGGCGATTTTTGCCATCGCCTCCTGGCGCGCGGTGTTGCTTAGCTCCGGCGAAGCGAGGCGCGCTTCAAGTTCGGGCGAATCCACGATCGCGGCCAGGCGCTCGAGTTCGCTGCCCCAACTCTCTACCTGCCCCTTCTCCGCCAGTTCGATCAGAGCGCGCGCGTAGCGTTTGGCGACTCGGGTAGCTCTCATCGCTGCGCCTCAAGTCCGAGCCGGTTCATGAAGCCTTCGAGGAGCCGGCTTTGGTCGGCGGCCTGGAAATGGCGGGCAATCAGCTCGCGCGCGAGTTGCGCCGCGGCCGACGCCAGATTCTCGCGCACGCGCCGCTGCGCGTTGTCGACCAGCGCCGCCGCGGTGACTTCGGTGTCGCGGCGGATTCGCTCTGAGTTGCTCCGTGCCAGCTCGGAGATTCGGTTCAACTGGAATGCGGTCTCCTCTTCCAGCTCCCGCTTGAGCCGCGCCACCTCACCTTCCAGCGCGGCGATGCGCTCCGACGCGGCCCGCGCCAGGGTCTCGGCCTCCTCAAACGCCTTCGCAGACTTCGCGAGATTGGAATGGATACTGGAGGCGCGATCGGAGAAAAACCTGCGCAGCGGCGGTCCCCCAAAATAGACCACAACGAAAGCGAAGAGCAGAAAATTTATCACGAAGAACAAAAGGCCAAGCCAGGAGCCGTGCCCCTCGGCTTCTTGAGCCGCCATCGCGGTCGATGGAAAAAGCGCGGCGAGGGAAACGAGGGCAGTTGCAATCCAGCGTTTCATCGTCGTCAATTGTGCGTTCCGTCGC
>DASXMJ010000080.1 GCA_036495685.1 Candidatus Binataceae bacterium
CCGTTGGCCACGCGCACCGCTTCCGCCTCGTCCTTGACGGAATAGAATGCCGCAACGGGACCGAATAGCTCTTCCCTATAGATCGGGTTGTCTTCGGTGATGCCTGTCAGAATGGTCGGCTCTAGGTAAAAACCCGGGCGATCGATGCGCCGTCCGCCGACGACGACGGTGGCGCCGCCTGCCTTGGCGCGTTCGATCTGATCAAGCAGAACATTGAGGGCTCGCTCGGACGAAAGCGGACCGAGGGTCGTGTCGGCGTTGGCTGGATCACCCGGCTGGAACGATGCCATCTGCTTCGTGAAAGCCTCCAGAAAGGCCGCGCTACGCTCCTGGCCGACAACGATGATGCGCTTGGAGCCGACACAGACCTGGCCGCAGTTGAGCATGCGTCCAACTGTTGCACTGCTGACCGCCCAATCGAGCGGCGCATCTTCAAGGACGATTAACGGGTCGCTACCGCCGAGTTCAAGCACCACCTTCTTTAGATTGCGGCCGGCACGTTGCGCAACCGACGCGCCGGCGCGTTCGCTGCCCGTCAAGGTGACGCCGCGCACACGAGGATCGTCGATGATCCGCCCCACCTGGTCGATTGTCGCGAAGATGTTCGTGTAGACGCCCTTCGGTGCGCCAGCCTCTTCCAACAACCGGGCGAACGCAAGGGCCGATTGCGGCACACTTTCAGCGTGCTTCAACAGCAGGACGTTGCCCGCCATCAACTGGGGGCCCGCAACGCGCGCGACTTGATAATACGGGAAGTTCCAAGGCTCAATTCCGAGCAACACGCCGATGGGATCGATACGAATCTCCGCGCTCGGCACGTCCGGGACAGGCTTCGGCCTCAGATACCCCTCGGCGCGGCTCGCATAGTATTCGAGGATTCTTGCGGAAAGCATGACCTCGTCCTGTGCTTCCATGATGCGCTTGCCCATCTCCAGCGTGATGATTTGCGCATATCCATCGGCTTTTTCACGCAGGATCGACGCCGCTTTGGAGATTATGCGCGCGCGCTCAGCCACCGGACGCTTACGCCAGTCCTTTTCGAAGGCATTGTGTGCGATGGCCAAGACCCCTTCTAAGTCTCGGTCGTCAATCGGTGCGAAGGTCTTCACCAACGCGCCTGTCGCGGGATTTAAAGTTTGATAGGACATGACAGACAAAGCAGACTCCGTTTCGAATGGTTTAACTTTTAAGTTCATATTTCGCTCCTTGGAACCGATGAACCGGGCTCCCCCTTTATTCCGCGGCCTGCTGCAGCAGCCTGATCATTTTCTCGTCCAGCTCCGCTGGAACGTCCGAGGCCTTGAGTTCCGGAAACTGGCTGAAGAAGGAGCTGGGCTCATCGATGTCGATCCGCGTCTCTTCCTCCCCATCACGCTGAGAAACGCAGAAGCGGACGGGGGCGCCGAGTCCCGAAACCGGAGAGTACTTGAACAAGCCCTGCGCGATCGTGGCATTACCGAACAGGTAAAATCTCGACTCGATCGGAATGCCAGCGAGCCGCATGGTCGAGCCTTGATCCAACTTAAAGAAGAGCGAGAACGGATGAGGTTTGGAAACCTGGTCCACGTACTGCGTCACCGCCATCGCGTCTTTAGCCTCGGTGAGCTTGC
>DASXMJ010000081.1 GCA_036495685.1 Candidatus Binataceae bacterium
GCGCCGCGGAGAGCCTCGCGACTGAGATCGCCGGCTTCGGATGCGGTACCGATTTCGTGGCGGTCGCGGCTCCTCACGATTCGCACCTGAAAGCCGTCGGCGCCCAGCGACTTGATTTCCTCGACTCCGCGGCTCGGGATATCGGAGGTGTAGGCCAGCCGCGCGATGCGTTGTTCGGACGAGGAGGCGTAAATTTCGAACTCAGCGAAATCCGGATCGCGCGAAAGCTCCTTGGCCGCGGAGCGAACAAAGGATTTGAGTTCGGCGCGCGGGAGCATCATCCGCCCCCCAAGCGCGCGCGCGAGCGGAGGGTCGGGCCGCCATTGGACATCCGCTTCACCTGCATCGGCTGCCCCTTGCCACAATTGGGAATCACGATGAGACGGAGGTCGTTGCCCACTGCGTCGACGTTGGTGAAGAATTCCTTGGAGTCCGCGATCACGCTGCCGGACCTGTAGAGCCTGCCCAGGCGGCCATTTTCGATTTCGTAGATCCGCCGTGCGGAGATGCGGAAGTTCTCGCGCGATTCCGCGATCGACGGGATCAGGTTGCCGCACACGTAGTAACCATGATCCACGTCGGCGATTATCCTTTCATGGGGCGATTCGCCGGGCAGAAAAAACGTGTTCGACATTCGGATAAGCGGGACGTGCCACATCTCGCTGGCTCGCGCGGAGCCGTTGGGCTCGGCGCCAAGGACCGCGGCAGTAGCGCGCGAGTTCAGGAATCCTGCGAAGACGCCGCGATCGATATGCATCACGCGCAGTCCGGGCATTCCTTCATGATCGTAGCGATAGTGACCGTATCCATCGAGCGAGGGATCGGAACATGCGGACAGCAACGGCGACGCCACCATGCTGCCGAGTTCGTTGTCCGCCAGCGAGCGCAAGAACCAGCTGCGGCCCGCGTACGCGGCTTCCATCTTCAGGGCGCGGTCGGCTTCACTGGGGTGGCCGACGATCTCGTGCGCGATCAAAGCGTTGAAGTGAGGATCGGTGACCACCACGACTTCGCCGTCCGGCGGCCTAAGCACGGGGGCGGCTGCGAGCTGCTGAGCTTCTTTCGCCAGCGCGACGAAAAACTCGGACTGATTCGGATTCGGCATCAGTTCGCCGTGCCAACCTTCTTCCAGGCATTCGAGACCGCGCTGTTGGCCGATGGTATCGTAGCTCTCCTGATGTCCTTCTCCGTCCTGCGCGACCACGTAACAATCGCCCTGCGAGAACGCGAACGACTGAACGATTACGCTACCGCTCGTGTTGACGAACAGCTCACGCCTGAACTCGGTCATCGCGGCCGCAACATTAAACGCAATCCCGGGACCCAGGCCGCTCACCGCACGGGAGGCATCGAGGGAGAGTCTTTTGAGGCTGTCGATGGGTGTGGTGCGGGGATCGTTGCGAAATACCGCTTCGACCTCGTCGCGAATCACGGGTGGTTCAGGGATTGGCACCGCCTCCAGACTGCGGGCGGCCGCGCCCAGCGACTTTATGAGAACGGATTTCTCGCGGGCACTGACCCGCGCGCGATCGTAAGCGCTGTGCAGGGCGGCGCGGACCACGGCGGCGAGCTTCGTGGGCCTGCGGGCAAGCGCGCCTACCTCGGCGCCTGCTTGTCCGTGCCCCACACAGCCCGTTGCTGCGCTTACCTGTACCGCCACACCGAAGGCAGCGTTTTCGCTTTCGGTGCTGTCGCGGGGCGCGCCGTTGGTCGCAGCTGCGGATCGATGGGAAACTACCTCGAAGCGGAGTTCGGCGTAGGAGACACCGCGATTGCTCCGCGCGAAGCGGCGCAGCACCGGTTCGCCCTCCGATCTGAGAAATTCGATCGCCTCGTAGATATCTCGAGTAGCCATCGCCAGGTTCCCGGTCACCATAGCTCAGAGGAAATTCGGGAGCGAGAAAGCTGGCCACGCGGCCAGCGCGAGCGTCTCGAGGCCACTTTCGTCTCGCCCTGGCCTTCCCGATTCAGGCCCGCCAGACCGGAGCTGAGGAGGCCAACACAGACGCTACTGGACGGTAATCGGGATTTTCAGGTCGAATTCCGAATCGATCGCCACACCGTTCTTCATCGCTGGAAAGAAGCGCCACTGTTTGAGGGCGTCGAGGATAATTTGGTTGAGTCGGGGGCTCTCGGTCTTGGTCATCAGGGAGACAGTAGCCACGCCATCGTAGGTCACCGTGAAGTGGGCAACCGCGACGGTTTGAATCGCGTTTTCGCGCAAGTCATCCGGGATCTCGGGTACCGGCGCGTAGATCGCGTGCGCCCCGAGATTGTCACTGCCTAGTCCGCCGGGACCTGTACCGCTGCCCGTGCCGGCGCCCGCTCCTGCCGACCCGCCTACCCCGCTCGAGCCCTCGTTACCTGTGCCGCTTGCCGCGCCACTAGGCACCGGAGCAGGCGCGGCGGTCGAGGTGGTCGCGGTTCCATTCGGCGACACGGGCAGCGGCGGCGGTGCCAGCTTCTTTCGGTGCACCACCGGCGGTGGCGGCGGTGCGACTTTGGGTTTGGAGGGGGTGGCGGCAGCGTGAGCGGGCGCGGCTCCGCCGCCCGCGAGACCGCCTACCTCGGGCGGCAACTCTATAATCTGCGCTTCGAGCGGCCTGAGTTCCGACGGCTTGGGTTCAGTGCCCTGGAGGATAAACGTGAATGCTGCGAGCAACGCGATCCATAACGCGATCGCAACCGCGGTGACCCAGGGCAAGCGTCGCCACGGATGGTCAAAGTCCGCAAGCGGCGGCAGGTGGAGGGTGTCGTTCATTCGCGCTTTACCGCAATCAGGAAATGCTCGACGCCGGCGCGTCGCGCCTGAAGCATGGTTTGCACGACGATCCCTTCGGGTGCGGCGCTATCCGCATTGACGACGACACCTGGGTCGGCGCGGTTGAGCATCGACTTTAACGTAAAGGCCATGGTCGCGAGGGTGGTAGGTGTCTTGTCGATAAAAATCTGGCTGTCCTTGGTGATGGTCAGCGTGACTGGTTCCTCATGCTGTAAATTCTGTGCGTTGCCTTGCGGGAGGTTTACGGTGATCGAGTTGAGACTCTGCATCGACAAGGATGCGAGCATGAACGTTACCAGCAGAAAGAACATCACGTCGATCATCGGTATGATCTCAATGCGGCCGTGACGATAACTGCGCGATCGCGGAAGCTTCATAACGCCATCCGATCCTTGCCGGCCTCGTGAACCGGGTGGACGCTGCGGACGCCGCCCGATTCCTGGTCGAGACGGATGTGATCGGCGAGCTTCGAGCCGAGGCGCTCCATATGGTCAAGCGCCTGCGACTGCGCACGCGAAAAGAAGTTAAAGCCGAACAGAGCAATCAGAGCGATCAGCAATCCCAGCGCGGTCGAGATCAGTGCTTGCGCGACACCCGATGTGACCCGGGTCGGAGCGACCAGACCGGAGCCACCGATCACCTGGAACGCTTGCATCATGCCGGTGATCGTTCCGAGCAATCCCATCAGAGGCGCGGCCGTCACCACGGTCTCCAATATCCAGAGTCCGCGGCTCATGGTCTTCTCGATTCGCCCCGCCTCGTCGCCCGCCCGCGATTCCACCCACCACGCCGGATGATCGCGATTGGAGGAAATCACGCCGAGGAATCTGCCATAGGCGTTGCGAGGGCCCAGTTGTTCAATCTCCCGATCCAAATCTTTCCAGGCGAACCCGTAGGTCTCAATCAGGCCCCCCACTTCCTCCGGGAGTCGTAGACAACGCCAATATGCGACTGCGCGATCGAGCATAATTACCAGCGCGAGCGCACCCAGCAGCAGCAGCGGATATACCATCGCGCCGCCGTAGCTGAGCGCCTCCCAAGCGAGTCTGAGTTCATTCATATCGATACTTCTGTCCTCGGAATTTCATTAGTTCGCGGCGCTCTTACCCCAAGGTAGATCCCATTTGATACCCCCAAATATCGCCCGCCGCGGGCCAAACTGGCTAGAGAACACGCCGATCCCGGAGCCGCTGCGGATCTGGTAGATGCGATCGTTCGCGTTCTGCATGACCAGCCGGAGCTCTACGCCGCCAACCTCGGGCAAAACCAGTTTCTTCACGATACCGAGGTTGAGCTGGATGTAGTAGGGAAGGTTGCCGGTGTTGGCGAATCCTTTGCGCAGGCCGCTCTGATAGAAGCCGTTGGCCGTGAAGAGGAAGCCGTAAAGGTTGTAGGCAATTCCCGCTGAGCTCGTAAAGGTCTGGTCATGGTCGAGGAAGATGTAATGCGAACTTATGAAGTTCAGTTCGTCCCTTGAAAACAGGAACTGGTCAGAGGTGATCGTACTGCCCTGTGCGACCGAGTACGTGAAGTTCGCATACGCCGACAGATTCTTTCGATCCAAGCTGTTTGCGACCTCTACGCCGTATTGCCGACCACTATTGTAGTTGAACGGGGTAAAGATGAGCGTCGGTCCGAACTGTCCTTCATCGATGAGCTGGCTGGAGAGTTTAAAATAGCTATCCACGTCAGTCTTTATTCCGAAGGGCAGGTTCTGAATCACCCCCAGATCGAAGTAGTTGGCACGTTCGGGCGAGATGTTGGAGTCGGCTTTAACTTCAGGCTCTGCCACGGTGTTCTTGAACGCCTTGATGTCCGTGGTCGCTACGTTCTCGGTAGGCGGCGGTGTGAAGTAGCGCGCATAGCCGGCGTGTATGGTGGTGGGCTCAAACAACTGGTAGGCCGCGGTAACACGGGGACTGAACTGGAAAGACCGCGTGAATCCGTCGTACAGATCAAATCGCGCGCCGTAGTTGACGGTCAGCTTGGGCGCTCCGGCCGGACGCCACTCGTCCTGCAGGTAAATGCCGTAAAGCCAGACGGTCTCCGCGCGATTGTCCACGATCTGAATCGGGATATCGGAAGTCTGCGTCCCGGTCGTCCCCGGGAAGGTGAGCGTATGGTTGTCGAATTCAGCACGCTCGCCCTGAAAGAGATATCCGGCGCGGAAAGTATGGTCAGCTATGCCTCGGTAGGCGAAGTCGCCCTGCAGACCGCTGGCCCAGTCGCTGCGGAAAACCCTGCTTGATTGACCGTTGAAAATCAAATCGCCTTGGTCATCGGGATGAAATGACAGCGTCGAATACCGGGTGAATCCTGCTACCTGGTAATCGATGTCCTCATGCAAGACGCCTTGGAGAGCGACCACCCCAAAGTAGTTCTGCTCGAATTGGGTCTCGTCGACGTCCGCGGAGGGAAAGACCGGGGTGCCCGCGAGCGTAAAGACCTGCTTCTGGCCGGGATTGGCGGGAATGTCATAGTGGGCAACGTTGAAGCCACCAAATGCCGAGACCCTGGTGGTTGAATTTACGAAGTAATTGGCGATGCCAAATGCGTTCCCTTGCTGAGTTGTGTCATTGATCGCCTCGGGACCGGGAGTCGGCGGTTCCAAACCACGATCGTTCTGCAGAAAGTACCCAGTCGCGTAGTAGCTCAGGTCTCCCTTGGTCCCCCCTACCTCCATGCTCGGATTCAGGGTCCCGCGCTGCCCGCCATACATGCCGAGGTTGCCCCCGTTTTCAATTTCGCCGGTTTTGGTCTGGATCGAAACGACCCCGGCGGTATGGTAGCCGTACTGCGCGGGCAGAGTGCCTTCGAGCAGAGAGATGCTGGAAGCCATGCGCGGACTCAAGGTTTGCGAGAAGCCCGCGGCGATTCCTTCGGGCAATTCGATGCCGTTGATGCGGTACTGAATCTCCGCGTGCTCGCCGCGGATGTGCAGTGCGCCGAAGGAATCCTGCACTACCCCGGGCGCTTGGAGGAGCACCTGGTTCATCGGGGTGTTGTTACCTGCGGGCATCTCTTGAATTGACTGCTGCGTGAAACGGTAGACGCTGCTACCCGTCTCAGGGCTTAGATCGTTGCGCGCCTGGTTAAGCTTTTGCGCTCTCAACTGGAGACTAAGCGCGGTCTGTGCCTCCATCGCGAGCTCGACCGGCTTCGCCCCGGCAGCGGTGACGGTAACTAAGGCGAGGGCGGTCTTGAATTCGGCCTTGTTCGCGACGACCTCGTAGGTGCCCGGTGCCACATCTGAAAAGGCGAAGTGACCCTTCTTGTCACTGATAGAACGGCCGATAATTCGCCCGTCGTTGGTCTGCAGGATCACTTTAACGCCCTCCATTGGACGTCCGAGCGCATCGCTAGCCGTTCCGGTTACGACCTTGCCGGTTTTTTTGGCGCCACCTTCCGCCGCGTTCGCAATCGTTCCTACCGCCGCGATCTGAAGCAGACAAACTAACGCGGCCAACACTTTCCATTCTCGCATCGCAAAACTCCTGCGCAGGGCACGCGCCATTCTGTGCGCCCTGCGCGGCTGGGCACGTAGACAAGACCACGTGCGCTCGAGATTCAGTTGTTTCGAAGAAGCGGACGCTTAGAGCGATGCGGGCGGAGCGCGGCCGAAGTGAGACTCGAACGCGACTTCCGATGTCTCACCCGAATTGGACGCGAAAACGGAGTGGATTTCGACTTCGGGCGAGTGCTGCGCCGGCGCTGGAGAAGAAGCGGCTGGCGCGTGGAAAGCGATTAGGCAGACGGGGCAAAGTTCGGGGTCGGCACTGACTTGGGTCTGGGCGGCGTGCCAGGAGCTGGGCAAGTTGTGATAGTGCGCGGTGCCGACCAGCTGGATAAAGACGATCAGGGCCGCCGCGAAGATCGCGGTGATCGGGCGAGGCCCGCCCTGGGCGGTTTCAGTTCGGCGGATCAAAATCGTTCTTCCGGTCGGTTGCTCGGCCCGATTTTTATTCGCAACGCAGTCGCCGTGCAAGACCGGCGGTCCTCAAGTCGCCACCGTACGCCCCATGTTACACTCAAGCGCATGCAGGATCGTTGTTATCTACTAATTTTAAAGAAACATGCGTTCTAGTAGAAAAATGGAATCGGTTTGGCTGAGCAGACGGTTAGTCATCGTTGCTCTGGTCCCCGTACTGGTCACGTTACCGCACATCGCCCCTAGCGTTTCGGCGCAGCCATTTCGCTATGTGACCCACACGCCGGGCCAAGTCGACTACTGGCCACGGTGGTCGCCCGATGGAAAAACGATCCTCTTCGGCCGTTGTGACATTTCCACCGGATGCGCTGGAGGCGCGCCGGCCGGGATCTGGAAGCTCTTCACCGTTCCATCCAATGGAGGGCAGCCGTCTGAGTTCTTGGAAATTGATGGGGTTTCCGCGACCCGCTCGAACTGGCTCTGGAGTTCCGACCCGACGATCGTCACTCCGATCGCGTTTACCGGCGACCACTACGCGGCTGGTGGCCTCTCAAGAAGCAGGATTCACAAGTAGTTCACCAGTAGAACGATCCAGCAGGTCGAAGCCAAGCAGTTTGGCACGCTTGCGCAGCGACTTTAGTTCGCGGGCGCGATCGAGCTGGTGGTAAGCCTCGGCGCCGGTGTCGTGGTAGAGAAGTTGGCCCGCGAGTACCCGGTAGACGAGCACCGCGAGTTTGCGAGCAGTGGCGGTAATCGCCTTGGCCTTGCCGACTCGCATCGCGAGACGGCGATAGAAGGCGCCGAGCGCGGTGGAAGTTCTACCCAGACTCATCGCACAACGCCGTAGCATGACCGCGGCGCGATTGGCGGAAGGTGAGGTCCGGGAGCCGAGCAGGCGTCCGCCGGAGACCTTGTTGTTGGGTGCAAGCGCCA
>DASXMJ010000082.1 GCA_036495685.1 Candidatus Binataceae bacterium
ATCGCGCGGTGGAACCGTCGCGAAGCTCATCCGTTTCGCTGGAGCTACAGGGGCCTGCCCTTGGTAAGCTGAGCTATGAACGAGCAGATGCGGGTGGCTCAGACCAAGCTGGTGAAGCTGTTGCAGGCTGACCAGGTTACCGCCGGGATGTACGTTCGAGTACATGGCGATCATTTGATCGCTGGGCGGAACGAACGGTCGGGTGCCGATACCACCGCGGACACCGACGATCGCGTCCGCTTCACCAGGCTGGGCACCAACCACTACGGCGTCAGCGTAAAACGCCACACCGGCCGCTGGCAGAAAACCCCTTTCTACGGAACACTCGAGGGAACAGTTGAGGCTGTGTGCTCGGTAATGCAGCACTTAGTCGCAGCAAGCTGACTCTGTATCAGAACTTCAGAGGTGTTGCACTAGTGCTTCGCCGTGACACTATGATGCTATGGCCGACCACGCGCTCCCGCCGCATTCCGGGATCCCCTGTGATCTTTCGCTACGCCTCAAAGGCAGCAGCTGTCTTCCGAATTTCGCAGGGTGGTACGGTTACTCCTCGATCGCGGCCTTCCTGATCGATCCCAGGATCGACGCGATGGGCCAGGAAGAGACCTTGTGACCCATTCTGCCAAGCGCAGAAATATCTTCTGCTCCGAAACTCGGTCCGACTACCTCGACACGATATTTTTGTAAATCGTGCCGCCCTTCATAATGACCAAAAAGTTCTTGTCGGGGTCTGCAACGAGCTTGATATTTACCAAGGGATTACCGTCGACTAGCAGGAGATCGGCGAGTGCGCCCTCTTCCACCACGCCAAGTTTGCCGGGATAAGGATTGATAAAGCCGGACAATGCCATCAACTCGCCGTTGTCGGCGGTAGCCATCTTGAGCGCTTCGGCGGGACTGTACCAGCGGACCATCTTGGCAAGTATGGCCCCCTGGCGGCTGGTGAGCCTTGCATCGAACAGAATGTCGGTACCGAAGGCCGTCTTGATCTTGTATTTCTTTGCGAGTTTGTAGGCGTTATCCGTTCCGGCGAACACCTCCAGCGCTTTCTTTTGGGACACGGGGTTCACTAGCGGAGCCGCATCCTCATCGTCCAGAAACGGCTGCAAGCTCCACCATGTGCCTTTGTCCGCAAGCACCTTCGCCGTAGCTTCATCGATCAGTTGACCGTGTTCGATACATTTGACGCCGGCCGCAACCGCCTGCCGGATCGCACGCGGGGTATACGCGTGTACCGCCACATACGTGCCCCAATTGTCGGCTGCCTCAACCGCGGCACGAATCTCCGGCTCGGTGTACTGGGTCGATTCGATCGGATTGTACGGAGAGGCGACGCCGCCACCGCCCATGAGTTTGATTTGACTCGCGCCCCGTCTCAGCTGCTCTCTCGCCCTGAGCCTGACCTCGTCGGGGCTGTCGGCAATGGCCGCTATGCCCTCCACCTCTGAGTAGCTGAGCGGACCTCCTGGCAACCGCGGCAGCTCGAAGGAGAACCGGAAATCGCCATGTCCTGAGGTTTGGGAGATGAAAGCCCCCGAGGGATAGATGCGCGGACCAATCGTGACACCTTCGTCGATGGCGCGCTTGAGTCCAAACACCGGTCCACCGAGGTCGCGTACTGTCGTAAAACCCCGCATCAGCGTCGCCTCAGCCTGTCGCGCAGCCAGCAGCTGAAGGTAATTCGGATCGGCGGTCATCAGGACCATCTGGGGTGTTGCCGCCATGAACGCATGCCAATGCGCGTCAATAAGGCCCGGCATCAGTACACGCCCATCGGCTGCGATAACCCGGACATTGGCATTCTTATCGACAGTGATCGGGCTTGGGGATATGCGCTCAACGGTATCGCCTCTGACCAGCACATCTGAAGGCGCTGAGAGCGCGGGTCTCCTTCCATCGAAGATGCGAACCCTCTGAAAAAGGGTCGCCTCATTGCTCGACGGGGTGGCGAAAGGTTCCAGACCTGGCGCTTCCAGATCCGCGTCGCCTTGTGCCAGGCTCAGCTGGCAGAGCGCGATCACAGAGGCCGCTGCCAGTATTAGCGGGAGACCCAACACGCGTTTCAACGTTCGAGCCATCGTCACCCTCCATTGTGAATTTTCAAGGTCTTGAGAGTTATGGACTGGCGAGCAGCGCAGAATCCGTGTCGGTCAATATGTCCACGACCGCCTGCATTTGAGCATGTTTCATTCTGAACGAAGTGGTAGGCGCTCGAAACCCCGCAGATTGAATTCGAAGCAATTGTCGTTGAGGTGACGGGCAGGGGGCGCGGGCCAGGAGCGTGAGCCGCCCGCGGAGAAGAAGCGCTCGAAGCTTTACTTCTTGGCTGGGGTGGCGATCGGAGTTGGTTCGACCTTGGCGCGGAAAACGGCTGCCGGTTTGTTGAGCTGGCTGAAAGTGAAATCGCCAATCGAGTAAACCGCGCCGCCCATCGTCGAGGTTGCGTAGTATTCGGTGCGCGGTCCCGCGGCGGCGCCCGGTTCTGACGCGGTTGGCTTGATGGCAATCTTGGAGAGCTTAACCGTGCCCAGCGGCTTTCCATCCTTGCCGCTAAGCGTCACGACGATCGCAGGTTGGTCAAGTCCGAAAGGCACAGGCGAGGGCATCGGGTCGGCGACGATCGAGACACCTTTCAGTTCGCGTAGTTCGTCAAGAAACCGTTCAACTACCGGCACATCGGCAGCCGCGCTGGCGGTACCTTCGACAACCTTCCAGGTTCCGCCGGGCGCGCGTTGGAGGAAAAAATGATCCGCGCCGACTTGGGCATCGACGCTGGTCACCGCAGACGGCTCGAAGCTCAGCACGGTCTTGTCGCGCAGGTCGAACACCGTGCGGTCGAGATTGCTCAGGACCCACTGATGCACGGTGTAGACGGGAGTGCGCTCCCCGCGCCGCACGTAGATACCATCCTTGCCCTGCTCGGTTTGTTTGAAACCGAGCAACAGCGACTCCGAGGCATTGTCCTTTCCGTACACAGTGATCGTCAGGTGGGGCTTTTCGAGACCGTACTGCGAAACACTGGCCGGAGCATCGGCAATGAAATCCGCAACCTTGGCATCGACCAGGGTGCTCAGCAATTGGCGAACCTGGGTGGGATCGGCAAGATAGTTACCGGGCTTGGTGATATGCCACTTATCGCCGTCGCGCGTCACCTCGATGGTCTGCCCGTTGTCCTTGCTGATAGTGAAGCGCGAGATATCATCGACCTTGAACGTCATCAAATCGCGCGAGCGCATCTGATCGACCGTCTTGTTCATCCCGGCGGGGAAAGCCGACGAGGTCAGCATGACCGCCGGTTTGTCGGTCGTTTTGACGTATGCGTTGAACCCCACCGGGGTGGTCTTGCCCACCTCGATGCCGGGTAGCTTCTGCCCGTTATAGGCGGTGACCGTAACGACCGTCGCCGGCTTGGCCAGTCCGAACGGTTCCAGATCGATGGGCTTGTCATCGACGGTCTTGGTAACCACCGCATCCGCGATCGCGCGCGCGAGGTTGTTTGATGCGGTCTGGTCGGCATCGGTGCCAATCGGCTTGACTATCCGCCAATCACCACCCTTGGGGCGCTCGACCATGATCTCACGGTCGGGATATTTCAGGTCGATGCTCGCGATGTCCCCCGGTTCGACGTTCAGAAGCTTCTGGGCGGGCGCTTCTTTGTTGTAGTAGGCGCTGTAGTAGGCATAGGCGCCAACCAGCACTGCGAGAACCAGTACGATAATCGTGTTCCGAAAGCGCATCGCCGATGCAGGTGGAGCTTAGTTGCGGCGTTCCCACCAGACCGCGATTCCGGCGATCAGGAGCAGTTGCGGCAACAGCAGCACGGAAAGCGCGAACACCACGCTGAACTGATCGACGGTCAGCCGGAAGCGTGAGGCGCGCAGCGAGCGCGGACGAATGGAGATGGAGTTTTCCTCACCCGCCAGCCAATCCGCGCTGTTGACGAAGAGATCGCGGTTGAAGAAGTTACTGATGTATTGGTTGTTCACGAAGTCGGTGGAGCCGAACACGACCAGCCGCGCATCACCCGTACCCAATTCAAGCTGGGTGAGATCTCCGTTGATCGCGACCGCGACGTTTATCGGTCCGCGGGTGTCCTTGGCATCGAGCTGCGCTTTCTGCTGCTTGAACAGTGTGTCGAGATCGGTCTCAGCCCACGAAGTATCGCTGGTCTTGGCGAGCGGGGTGACAGTCAAGCCATTTTTCAGGTTCTCCTCGACGGTCAGCGAGCGCGTCAGCGGGAAAACCGTGCGTTGCTTGAAGTTGTGCGTAATCGGATGTTCGCCGTAGTCCTGCACGATGGGGTTAAGTCCCAGCGCCGGGCCCGCGAACAGCCGCACCACCTGATCGACAATAATATCATTGCCGACCCGCACGCCCCACTGCGAAACCAGGTCCTCGAGCGCCTTTTGGTTTACCGACTGGTCTGCGCGCTGGGGACGAAACATCGCCAGAATGCGTCCTTCGCGCTTCAGATAGCCCTGCAGCTGCTCGATCTCGTGCGGCAGGATCGGCTTCACGGGACCGGCAATCACCACCATGGTGGTGTCGTCGGGAACCTTTGCAAGCTGCGCAAGTTCGAGCTTGCGTACCTCGTAGCCCTCGCCCTCGAGATCTTTCCTGAGCTCGCCGAACCCACCAGGGTTCTGGGCATCGTCGGGGTCCGCCTCGCCGTGGCCGTCGAGAAACTGAATTACCTTCTTGGTATTCCGGGTCGCACGGATAATCGCGTTGGTGAGGGCTTCCTCGCCAAGGTCGGTCACGTTGGTACCTTCGCCCGACTCGGCACCGCCCACTTGGATGTGAGTGGTGTTCATTACCGTAACCTTGTAACGCTCGGCGAGTTCGGGATGCTTGTCGGGGTCAACCAGCTGGTAGCTGACCTTGGGCGACATGTAGGCGTAGGTTGCATACAGGTCGCGCGCGGTCTGATTTTCTCCACCCGGGAAAAAGCCGATCAGTTTGATGGGCTGCTTGAGGTTTTTGACCACCTGTTCGGATTGGCTCGAGAGGCTGTAAATTTTCTCGGTGGTCAGATCGAGTCGACGATGGTGAAGGCTGGAGAGGTAGTTGGCGGCGATGATCAGGGCTATGAACCCGACCGAGTAGATGATTGCGTTTGCGCCATAGCGCGTGGAACGTTGTCCGATAAGCGTCCCGATGGCTGCGCCGCTCGAAGTTATCCACAACACCAGCGCAAAAATGCCGGCCACCAGGTTTACCCACACAAAGAAGCGAAACCCCGGCGCGATCAGATGATCGATAATGCCGAAAATCAGCAGTATGAGGCCGATGATTCCGTAGAGCGCCGCCGATCGCCGCATCATGCCCCCCGCTAGCGCCAGCGAGCCGACTCAACCGAGCGCTGGGTGAGAAACAGCGCAACCAGGATGAGGCTCAGGAAGTAGACGAGATCTCTGGTGTCGATGATACCGCTAACCATCTGCGAGAAATGATCCGTGATCGAAAGATAGCGCAGCAGGTCGGAAACCCATCCGGAGCTGCCGGTCTGCGCGGGCCAGGAAATCACGAACAGGATGAGCAGCGCGCCAAAGCAGGTTATCGCTGCGATGATCTGGTTCTGCGTGATCGAGCTGGTGAAGAGGCCGATCGCTACGAAGCACAGCGACAGCAGCGCCAACCCCAGAAAACCCGCGATCATCACACCGACTTCCGGGTTTCCGAAGATGACGAGGATGATGGGAAAGATGCCGGCCAAACCGATCATGATCAACATGAACGCGGCCGCCGCGATAAATTTGCCCGCTACGATTTCGCCGGTGCGGACCGGCGCCGTCAGCAGAAATTCGTAAGTGCCGGTGCGTTTTTCCTCGGCGAAGGAGCGCATGGTGATGGCGGGAACCAGGATCACCAGCACGATTGACAGATTGTGCAGAAGCGGCTCGATGACGCGCTGGTTGAGGTTCATGTGCTCCAGCACCTGGGGATTCTGCATCGCCGCGTACATCTGCAGCACGATCTGGAAATAGCTGAGGAGCTCGAAGAAAAAGAACCCGCCGAGCAGCAGAAACACGGTCAGCACGACATAGGCGACCGGCTGAACGAAATAGGCGGCGAGTTCCTTGCCCGCAATCGTCAACGCGTTTTTCATCGCGCAAGCGCGGAACCCTCAGGCGCGGCCCGCCCCAACCTCCTCCAGCGTTTCCTCGGCGTCCGCCCCGGTGTGCCGATCTTTTGAGATCGCCTCGAGAAAGACCTGTTCGAGCGCGGTTCCCGCCGGAATGTCGGAAAGCTTTTCCTCGAGCACGACCGTTCCATCGGCGATGATCACGACCTTGTCACAAATTTGCGACACCTCGGGCAGGATGTGGGTTGACAGCACCACGGTCCGATCGCCCGACAAGGTTTTGATGAGTCCACGGATTTCGTGAATCTGGCGGGGGTCGAGACCGATGGTTGGCTCGTCGAGCACCAGCACCTGCGGGTCATGAATCAGCGCCTGTGCCAGTCCGACTCGCTGGCGATAGCCTTTGGAAAGCTGACCGCAGATCCGCGAACGCATGTCGGCCAGACCGCAGACTTCGAGTGAGTGTTCGAGTGCCTCGTCGAGTTTCGCGCGCTGTACGCCCCGCAGCCTGGCGACAAAGCGCAGGTAGGGTTCCACGCGCATATCGAGGTAGAGCGGAGGGTTTTCCGGCAGATAACCGATCCTACGCCGCGCCTCGAGCGACTGGGTGAAGATATCGAGATCGTCGACCACCACGGTTCCGGCCGTCGCCGGCATAAACCCGGTGATGATGCGCATCGTGGTGGTCTTGCCCGCGCCGTTGGGGCCTAGGAAACCCAGGATCGAACCCCGTTCGGCTTTGAAGGAGACATCGCGAATGGCGACGAAATTGCCGTAGACTTTGGTTAAATTTTTGACCTCTATCATCAGTCGCCCGCGCCCCAGCCGCCGCTATCAGCGGTTGACTTGTCTCCCAGCCAATATGACGAAGGCTCGAGGCTATGAATTCGACGCGCATCGAGCCGCCAAAAAGTTAAACAACCATGGGACGCAGAGTCAATACGAACACGGAACGCCGAGTGTCCTTTTTTTTATTTTTTCAATCGGAAACCAGACCTCAGCCGCAGCTGCAGACGACTCGCCTGGTGGTCTCTAACTCTAGGTAGCACGCGTTTCGAGGTGGTTAAGAGCGTGCGCTAAAACCGGTGCGCCGGGTCTTCACTCGATTGGGAGTGGTCTCGCGGGACCGGCCGACCAAGCAAAACCCTCCCGTCCGTGAGCATTGGCTCCCAGTCACTTGCCCGGGTGCTGAGAACTCTGCAATGAGCCCCCATGCGACTGACCGGGCCACGCGCCCGCCGGTGACCACCAAGACCAGACGTCGTTCATGCCCGCGTCATGAACGCCCCGAAGCATAGCAGTATGCCGGTGAGGTAAGTGCCAAGCGCGCCAACGAACCGCAGCGGTTGCGGTTTGGCCAGGGTCGGCCCGGCAATCATTCCGATCGCGATGAGATAGCGCGATACGACCGCGACGATCATGGTCCACAAAAGCCAAGTCGCGGGATTGCGGGCGCCGACCAGCAGAAACAGAACCGCCAGCATCGGAGCGTACTCGGCGGTATTGCCGTGCGCCCTGATTAGCCGGTAGAGCGAGTCGGCCGGATCGTTCGACGATCCGGCGACGACGCCGGTTCTTCCCCGCGTCGTCGAGACCGCCACTCCGAGCGCGAACAGGAGCAGCCCAAGCAGGGCCGTACATACGATTGCGACGTGCATCGCTCACCTCCGGTGTCTGTTTGCCGAAGCTTGTATGCTTTGGGCGAGGATAAGTGAACACGGCGAGGAGCTTAGCGCGAACCCGCGTTTTCCTTGGCTGGCTGCATCCGGTAGGTTCAGGCTATGGCGGAGGTGCGGCGTAACCTGGTTCTGGTTGACGGCTCCGGTTACGTCTTCCGCGCTTTCCACGCACTGCCGGAGCTCAACAATTCCCGCGGTCTGCCGGTTAATGCGATCTACGGCTTTATCCGGATGTTGATGAAGCTGCTCAAGGACACGCGCCCCACGCATATCGCAGTCGTATTCGACAGTCCTAAAAAGACCTTTCGCGACGATCTGTTCGGGGACTACAAGAAAAACCGCGTCGCAACGCCGAGCGATCTGCTCAAGCAGATCCCTTACATCCATCGCGCGGTCGACGCCTTCCGCATCAAGACCATCATGCGCGACGGCTACGAAGCCGACGATGTGATCGGCACGCTGGCCACGCGCGCGGCCAAGCAGGGTATCGACGCCGTCATCGTTACTTCCGACAAGGACTTCAAGCAGATCGTGTCACCGCGGATCACCTTGTGGGACACGATGGGCGACAAGCGCACCGGGGTGCGTGAGGTCAAGGACCGCTTTGGGGTGGAGCCGCGCGCGCTGATCGACATCCAGGCTCTCACTGGCGACCCGATCGACAACGTGAAGGGGATTCCCGGTGTCGGGGAGAAGACCGCATCCACGCTCATCCAGAAGTTCGGCGATTTGGACAATCTCTACGCACACCTGGAGGAAGTCCCCGCGTGCGGAATTCGAGGCGGTGCGAAAGTCGCGGCATTACTCAAAGAGCATCGCGCGGATGTCGAACTCGCTCGCCAACTGGTCCAAATACATACCGACATGCCTCTCGACGTGACGCCCGAAAGTTGCAAATGGGGAGGTATCGACGAGCAAGCTGCCACGGAACTCGTCCGCGAGCTGGAATTCACCTCGATGCTGCAGGAGATCCGTCCCAGCCAAGTCGAATTGCCCATGACTGCGCGCAGCGAAACGCCGTTGCGCGCGGCCGAGGCTGGCAAAATTCTGGACGAATTGAGAAACGCTCCGCGCGTTTCGTTGGCGCTGCTAAACAACGGAGGTGCTGCCAGCGGCCTCCAACTTCACGGAGCTGGAAAAACCCATGTTTTGAGCAGGGAGCTTATCCCGGCAGCCGCCCCGCTGCTTACACAGGATAGGCCGCCGAAAGCGTGCCACGACCTTAAGGCCCATTTGCGTCTCCTCGGTGCGCTGGGAATAAAACTCCAAGGGGCGGATTTCGACACCATGCTGGCGGGCTTCTTGATCAACTCGGGGCGCCCGGAACCATCGCTGGACGACCTGTATCACGAACATCTGGCACCGCTGGGTCGTCCCAGCGAATCACTGCCGCAGGCCGAGATCGTCGCGTCGCTGTGCGATGCGCTCGCGCCCAAGCTTGCCGCCCAGGGGCTGGAGAAACTGTTCAAGGAAATCGAGCTGCCGATCGCAGTGATCCTGGCGGAGATGGAGGTGGGCGGAGTTGGCATAGACGCGTCGGCGCTCAAGGGCATCGCCGACGAATTCGGCAAGGAACTGGCGCGGCTCGAGATGGAATGTTACCAGGCGGCGGGCCGCAAGTTTAATCTCAACTCGCCCATCCAGCTGCGCGAGATTCTGTTCACCGAATTGAAACTGCCGGTTAAGGGAATCAAGAAAAGCAAGAGCGGACACTCGACCGATGCGGATACGCTCGAAAAATTGGCGAGCGCCCATCCGCTGCCACGCATGTTGCTGGAATTCCGGGCCCTGGCCAAGCTGAAGTCGACCTACGCGGATGCGCTCGGTCAATTGATCGATCCGGCGACTGGCAGGATCCATACGACCCTTCATCAGGCGATCGCGGCGACCGGCCGGCTGAGCTCAAGCGATCCAAACCTTCAGAATATTCCAACCCGCAGCGAGGCGGGCCGCCGCATCCGGCGGGCGTTCGTGGCACAGACCGATCACGTGCTGCTGTCGGCCGACTATTCGCAGATCGATTTGCGGGTCCTGGCTCATCTGTCGGGCGATCCCACCCTGGTCGAGGCTTTTCAGCGAGGCGAAGACATCCATACGCGGACCGCGATGGAAGTGCTGGGAGTCCCTGCGGGTAAGGTGGACGCCGAGGCGCGCCGGCTCGCAAAGGTCATTAATTTCGGGATCATTTACGGGATGGGAGCTACCCGGCTTGCGGGTGAATTGGGCATTTCGCTCGCCGAGGCCTCGGACTATATCAAGCGGTACTTCGAACGATTGGCGGGGGTAAGCGCGTGGTTCAAGGAAACCCTGGACCGTGCTCGCAAGGATGGCTACGTCACGACGATGTTTGGGCGCAGGCGCTACCTCCCGGAGTTGAATGCTCCTGTGGGTGGGGCGCGGGCACAGGCCGAGCGGATCGCCATCAATACTCCCATTCAGGGCAGCGCGGCCGACCTAATAAAGGTGGCGATGATAGGACTGCATAGACAGATTCAGCAGCGCAAGATCGACGCGGCGATGGTCATGCAGGTCCATGACGAGCTGCTAATCGAGGTAAAAAAGGAAGCCCTGCCAGAGGCGGCCGAGGTCGCAAAACAGGAAATGGAGGGGGTAGCGACTATGCGCGTACCGCTGAAAGTCGAATTGAAATGGGGCAGCAATTGGGCAGAAATGCGCGGTGGTGCGTGAAGTTGGGCCTGAATTTCTCCAGACCCGGCCCCGTCTAATCAAATTGAGAACCCCAGGCCGCCAGGTCGGCGACGAAGCCGAGCTCATCCAACAGGCCAAGAAAGGTAACTCAGAGGCCTTCGGGGTGTTGGTTGAGCGATACCAACGCCGAGTTGCTAACGTTGCCTTCGCGGTCGTACACAATCAGGACGATGCTATCGAACTTGCGCAAGAAACCTTCGTACGAGCGTACGAGAATCTGCAAAAATTCGAATCGCGCTCCAGCTTCTCGACTTGGCTCTATCGAATCGCAGCGAACCTGGCAATCGACTTTTGGCGACGTGAAGGACGTCACGTGCTGCTGCGTGGCGAAGACGCGGAAAATGAACTACAGCGGCTGCCGACCGAAAAGGGTGATTCCTTCAAGGCCGCAAGCCGAAAAGAACTCTCCGGACGCCTCTCGAGGGCGTTGGAGGAGTTGACGCCAGAACATCGCGCAGTGATACTTTTACGCGAAGTGGAAGGGCTGTCCTACGACGAGATCAGCGACGTGCTGCAATGCCCGCGGGGCACGGTCATGAGCCGGCTTCACTACGCGCGTAGCCGCATGCGTGGAATGCTCAAGGATCTCACGAAGGACGGAGGCGGATGAATGGCCGATACCGCGCATGTTTCTCTGATGCTGGGTCCGTTCGAGGACCGCGAGCTTGAACCTCACGAGTACCAGGAAGTCGCATTTCATCTTGCGCGTTGCGAACAGTGCCGCAACGAGCTTGCCGAATACGGCGCGATTGGACGCGAGCTGAGGACGCTGGCAGTCGATTTGCCGCTGGACGGCTTCAAGGACGCGGTGATGCGGCGCATCGACGGTCTGCCGGTACCGCTCAGCGTCCGATTGCGACGCCTGTTCGATAGCATTGGCGGGCTGTTCCCTTCAGGCCTCGGAATGGCGGTGGCCGGCGCGGTCGCGGCGGCGATTACCGTGGTATTGGTGACACCTTACGCGCAAGTCGCGATGCGTCGGGGGGCGCCGATCCACGAAATCGCCAAGTCCGAGCCCGAGCTCGCCGTCCGGCCGGGAGTTGAACCGGCGCACCATGAAATCGGACGTCAATTCGGCGAGGTGGAAGAGGAACCCGAGGCAGTTATTTCGAAGCTTGAGTCGGATATTCCTTCGGTCGCGGTGTGGAACGAGCCGCGAATGAGTACGACGGTCATCTGGCTACCGGATCAGCAGTAGATCGACGATGCCGAATCACTCCCGAATGCTCGTCCTGCTGATCGCCGCGGTTTTTGCAGTCTTGGGTGCCGGAAACGTCGCCGCCCAGCAATCTCACCCACAGATCATCACCCTGCGCGTCTTTTCAGTCCTCGCTGCCGATACAAATCAGGGTGTCGATCCGCAGCTCGGCACGATGGGTCCGCAGCTGCGCAAGATGTTCAACTACACCACCTATGAGCTGGTCAGCGAGCAGAACGGTAGTACCGAGATGGGCAAGGTGATCGAATTCACCATGCCTGGCGGGCGGATTCTCCACATCGAGCCGCAGTCGGTGGATCGAAACATGATCGCCATGGAGGTGCTACTGTTCCAAGGCGAAAAGCCGATGCTGACCACCGATCTCAAGTTGCCCAACAACGGCAATCTAATCGTGGGTGGACCGCACTACGAGCAGGGAGCCCTGATCATAACGATCGGTGCGAACATGGCGCCCGATCTATCCTCTCCCGCTGCGGCGACCACCGCGGCCCCGGTGAAATAAGACCAACAGCTCAGTTCCGCCGGTTCGCGCAGATCTTAACCGCGACCTGAGGCCCGGTTGTCTGACTATCTCGGCGCCATCCTCAGCGCGCCGTCGAGGCGGATAGTCTCTCCGTTGAGCATTGCGTTCTCTACGATGTGCCGCGCGAGCGAAGCATATTCGCGCGGCTGTCCCAGTCGCTGCGGAAACGGAATCTGTGCGCCCAGTGCCTTGCGCGCGGGATCGGGTAGACCGGCAAGCATCGGAGTGTCGAAGGTGCCCGGCGCGATAGTGCAGACGCGGATGCCGACTGACGAGAGGTCACGCGCGATGGGCAGGGTCATGCCCACCACCCCGCCTTTGGAAGCAGAATAGGCCGCCTGCCCTATCTGCCCGTCGAATGCCGCGATTGACGCAGTATTGATGATTACGCCGCGTTCACCGTCGGCATTGGGCTGATTCTTGGCCATCTGCGCCGCCCCCAGCCGTATCACGTTGAAGGTGCCGCTCAGGTTGACCTCGATAACCTTTTTGAAAAGCTCCAGCGAGTGCGGTCCTTCTTTGGTAATGGTGCGCATGGCGCGGCCGATGCCAGCACAGTTGACGGCGATGTGAACAGAGCCGAACTTGGCTACCGTCTTAGTGATCGCGGCGGCGACTTCCTTGTCGGACACCACATCCGCGGCAACGAAGATGCCGTCGAGCGAAGCGGCGACGTTCTGACCCGGAGAGGAGCCGAGATCGAGGACGGCAATTTTTGCACCGAACGCCGCGAGCTCTCGAGCAGTCGCTTCGCCGAGTCCCGAACCGCCACCGGTAACCAGAGCAACCGCATTTTTGAGATCCATAGAAGCCTCGTCGAGTTATTCCTGAATGGAAAAAGCTATGTCCGAGCTGGGCCCGATGCAAGAAACGCCCACAAGCTGGAGTAGCCATCAGACTGGAACGGGCATACGCGCGCTTAGCAGGCGGCGGGCGGCTTCGATGCTCTGGGCCGTTCCGGTGAGGCCAACCACGTCGCCTTCCTTTAGTACTTCGCCACCGTCCGGTACGAGCACCTCGTGGTCGCGCGAGATGGCGATAGCGGCGGCGCCGGTGGCGGCGCGCAGGTCAATCGAAGCTAGAGTTTTGCCGATCGCGGATGCTCCTGCTTCCAGACGTACCGGCGTTATCATGCCGAACCCAGGAATTTCTCCCTGTCGATGGGTGATGGCGCGGTCAGCGGTGAGCGATTCGGCAAGGATACGTTTCAGCACGCCCATCTGCCCGTGCATCCTCTGCATACTCCTGACGATCACGATGCCCATCAGGATGACACCGATGATAACGACCCCGATACCCTCCAGCGGATCCAGAAATGGCTGAAGCACGGCGAGCAAGGGCACAACCACAACCAGCAGCAGGGTTGTGGTTAGCATCGAAATCAGAGCCAGCGCGGGCCCGGTCAGTGCTCCAGTGGTGAGGTCGCGGCTATGTTCCTCGGAGAGCGTCTTCAGAACCAGGATGCGGGCTAGGCGGCGCGCGCCGAGGTACATGGTGGCCGCAAAGGGGGCGCACATCAGCAGAACAAAAAGATCGACCACGATCACGCTTTGACTGAAATCGAGGTGGGTAAGGACGACGACTCGCTGCGTGAGCCCGAGATAGTCGACGTCGTTCGCGATCATGATTGCCCCGATCACGAGGGCACCCCCACCGAGCATCACTATCGGCCACATCACGGCACCGAACGGGACGGCTACCCGCCGAATCCGCTCCATCAGCGAATCGTACATACCCTGCGTCGCTCCCAAGCGGGACGGCACATGGCCCGCGACGAAGCGGGCGACCGGAACCGAAGCCCTGATCATGAAGGGAGTGGTAAAGGTCGTGATGGCCGAGACGGCAACTGCCAGCGTGTAGAGAAAGTCCCGAGTTGCATGGGTCGAGACGCCAAGCCCCGCGATGATGAACGAGAACTCACCGATTTGCGTCAGGCTCATGCCGGCCTGCACGGAAGTGTGAATCCCGACCCCGGAAAGGAGCGAAGCCATGGTCACTCCAAGCAGCTTTCCGAGGATTACCGCCAGCACCAGCACCGTGAGTGCAATCCAATGCTGGGCGAGCAGCACCGGATCGAGCATCATCCCGACTGAGATAAAAAATACCGCGCCGAAAATATCGCGCAGCGGCGTCATCAGATGCTCGATACTCTGCGCTTCGCCTGACTCGGCCACCATCGAACCTGCCAGGAAGGCACCCAGCGCTACCGAGTATCCGGCGTGCTCGGCAAGGATCGACAGAGCAAAGCAGATTCCGATGCTGGCGATCAGAGTGGTTTCCGGCCGGTGCAAGCGAACCACCTGACGGATGGCCCGCGGAACGATCAGCAACCCTCCGCCTACTAGTGCAACCAGGAACAGGCCCAACTTACCCACGGTCACTAACATCATCTGGGCGCTGAGACCGGCTCCAGAAGCCAACCCAGTCAATACCGCCAGCAACATTACGGCAGTCAGATCCTCGGCGAGCAAAACCCCGAAAACCAGGTCACGCAGGTGTTGGCTGATGTTTGCCTGCTCGCCGAACGCCTTCGCAACGATGGTGGTGCTCGAGATGGACAGGGCCGCGCCGATGAAGATGCTTTCCAGCTCGGTCCATCCCATCGCATGCCCGATCACATACCCGGTCCAGACCATCAGACCCACCTGGAGTGCCGTGACAAATCCGGCAGTGGGGCCGAGCCGTATCAGCTTGCGGATACTGAATTCGAGGCCAAGCGCGAACATCAAGAGGATGACGCCAAGTTCGGACATGATGTGGATTCGGTTGGGGTCGGCCAACAGTGGAATGGGAACATGGGGACCCACTATCAGTCCGGCGATCAGGTAACCGACCACAATCGGCTGTTTGATCACATCAAAGAGGACAGTGGTAACCGCTGCGACGCAGAGAACCATGCCAAGGTCTTCAAGGAAGGTATGAGTGACGAGTTGGAAGAGCATCCGAGGTCGCCCAAACGAGGGTCGGACTAAGTTTGCTTGGACAACAGGGATAATGCGAGGCGGCAGTCAGCGGCCGGACGAGCTTGTCGTTCCGGGTTGCAGCTCAGCAAGGATTTTATTTGCAAATCGTCGAACCTCATCATCGGTGCGCCGGGCTCCTCCTCGCTCCGAACGGGACTTTCAGCGTGTTCTGGCTTTATTTCCGGATGCGGCTCAACCTCGAATCGTCGGTTTGGGACCAAGCGGAGTGCAGATCCTTCGCTGGTTACGAGTTAGCGACACGGGGGAGGACTTTGCTCCAGAACAGCTCGATGGTTTTCATCAGGCGCTCGTGGGGCAGAAGCCCGTTGTACATCCATGCGAAAATCCATCGGACGGGCAGCCGCTTCATAAAGGACTCGATCTGGCGGGTAACGGTGTCGACAGTGCCCACAAACGCAAGGCCGTCCTTCCACAGATCGGCGCGCTCCTTGGTTTTGGGATCTTCCATTCCCGCGGAAAAGCCAAAGGGCTCGAACCATTCATGCCCGCAGAAGTAGCCGCTCTCGTGCCAGATCGCGAGCGCCTCGTCGTCGCTATCCGCGATGATCACATCCCTGAGTACCCCCATCCCCTCGCCTATCGGATTGTGCGACACGTCTGCGTAGAGCCTGCACAGCTGGGTCTCATAGTTGGGATGCAGTGGGGGAAGAATCGCGGTGACCCCTTCCTGCGCGCACCATCGAATGCTGCGCTCGGAAGACGCGAAAGGCTGGAACAACGGCGGGTGTGGCTTTTGCACGGGTTTGGGTACCACCGCGACCGAACGAACTACACCGTTCTCGACGCCGCCGCCCCATTTTTTGGTGGCCTCGAGAGTCCAGGGTGTATCGCCGGCGGGCACGCGCCAGTACTTGCCATTGTACGTCAGGAAATCATCGGTCCAGGCTTTTTTGATGATGCGGAAGCATTCCTCGAAGGCAGCCCGGTTGGCCGCATCGATCTCATCGTGCTGATGTGGCAATGCGCCGTGAATCCCGTGAGTCTGCTGTGCCATGACGTCGACCCAGCGCCGTTGATATCCGCGCGCGAAGCCGGCGTTGGCCCGCCCGCCCGACATGTGATCGAGCATCGCGATATCCTCGGCCACCCGAATCGGATTTTGCGACGGCAGCACGATTCCCAATTGGCCGACGCGCAGGCGTTTGGTCTGCATCGCGATGTAGAGGTCGAGCAGAACCGGATTGTTGGAAAGCTCGAAACCCTCGACATGGAAGTGATGCTCGGTGAAGCTTATCGAGTCATAACCGAGGTCGTCAGCCAGCCGCGCCTGCGCAGAGATCTCCCGAAGCATTCGGTCATAGGCAGCGCCGTCGAGCCCGACCTTGCCTTTTTCGATCTGCGTCTTGTCTCCAACCGTGGGCAAATAAAAGAGTGATACTTTCATGCTTCCCTCAACAAGTGTGCCACCCGTGCATGTCGGCGACTGTAGAACCATCATCGTCGACACGGCAAGCCACATCGCTTCCGCTGCCGGCGCGGAGTCTGGGGTGGTATGAGCCAGAACGCTGCCGCTACCACGATGGTGAACCCGGCGTAGAGAGCGACGAAGACCCATGGCGGCCAAGCGAAGAAAATGAGGCGATGCACCCAGTACCCGATGAAGTCAGCCGGATAACCAGCCTGGCCGGCGCGTACGCGTAGAGTATTTTCCAGCCACGTGAGCGGACAGATCATTCCAAGTAAGGCTTCCGCCAGAACCAGACTGATCGCAGCCAGATGAAGGATGCGAAACCAGAAATTCCGGACCCATTTAGCCTCGAGAACGGCGCCGGCCAGAATCGCGATGAAGCCGAATACTACAAAGGCGACATACGCCGCGTGAGAGAGAACGACCGCATCCGCCAACAAGCGCCAGCGCATGGTTAGCGATCATGGCTCCCTTCCGGACCGCCGGAGCAAGGTCTTTGCAGGCTGGAACGGGAGGGAGTTATAGTACCCGTTCGTTTCGCGGAATCTGGCAGCGGAGGCAGAACGCTGGATGCGGCTAACTGATAAGGTAGCGCTCATCACCGGCGCGGGCTCCGGCATCGGGGAGGCAACCGCCAAGACCTTCGCTCGTGAAGGCGCGCGCGTAGTTATCGCCGATCTCAACGATGATGGCGGGCGGCGCGTCGCGGGCGAGATTCGCAGAGCCGGCGGCACGGCGGAATTTCATCATGCCGACGTGGGCGTGCATGCTGAAATCGAAAAGATGGTGCAGTTCACCGTCGATTCCTTCGGGCGTCTCGACATCCTGCACAACAACGCAATCTTCACGACCGTCGGACACGTCGGTGAGATAAGCATCGAAGGATGGCAGAAAACGGTCGATGTCGGCCTTACCGCATACTGGTACGCGACCAAGTGCGCGATCGAGGTGATGTTGCCGCGCAAGCGCGGCGCGATCGTTAACACCGCATCGGTGTCGGGACTGGCCGGCGATTACACGCTGGGGGCCTACAACGCGGTCAAGCACGGGGTAGTCGGCCTGACCAAATCGACCGCCATCGAGTACGCGCGCAAGGGGATTCGTTGCAACGCGGTATGCCCCGGCCCGATCGGCACCCCGCCGCTGCTGCGCATGGAGGACTCGCGCCCCGACGTGATTGGGCGCATTCGGGAAGCAATTCCTATGGGGCGGCTCGGCGAGCCGCAGGAGATCGCCAACGTCGTCCTGTTCCTGGCATCCGATGAGGCATCCTTCGTAACGGGATCCTTCTACGTGGCTGACGGCGGGCTGTGGGCGCATTCCGGAATGCCGAGCCTCTCGGGCCAAGGTCCCGAATGGTAATCGCTCTCTAACCAGGAGGTCGCAATCCATGTCTCAACAACAACTTCAAGCGCTCGTTCAAATGTTGAAGGCGCAGCCGATGAATCCCGGCGCGTCGATTGAGGAGACCCGCGCGGGCTTCGAGCAGATGGCCAGCATGTTCCCGGTCGAGGCCGACGTGAAGTCAGAGCCGGTTAGTGCCGGTGGCGTCAAGTCCGAATGGATCGCCGCGCCCGGCGCAGACGGCGGCCGCGCGATCCTGTATCTCCACGGCGGCGGCTATGTAATCGGATCAATCAACACGCATCGAGCGCTGGCGGGCAGGCTCTCGCGCGCCGCGAAAGCACGCGTGCTGGTGATTGACTATCGCCTTGCCCCGGAACATCCGCATCCGGCCGCGGTCGAGGATGCGGTGGCCGCATATCGATGGATGTTGCAGCAGGGCTTGCAGGCCTCACGGATCGCGGTATCCGGTGATTCTGCCGGTGGAGGACTGACGGTTGCGACGCTGGTCGCGATTCGAGATGCGAACTTGCCGATGCCAGCAGCAGGGGCGCCGATGTCGCCGTGGGTCGACATGGAGGCGATAGGCGATTCGATGACCTCGAAGTCCGCTGCCGACCCGCTCGTGCAGAAGGAAGGCCTTCTGAACATGGCCAAAGCTTATCTCGGCGGCAAACATCCGCGCACTCCGCTTGCGGCACCGCTCTATGCAGACCTGTCAGGTCTGCCGGCGCTGCTCATTCAGGTTGGCACCGCCGAGACTCTACTCGACGATGCATCGAGGCTCGCCGAGCGCGCCAAGAAGGCGGGCGTCAATGTGACCTACGAGCCGTGGGAAAACATGATCCACGTGTGGCAACTCTTCGCGCCCATGCTCGACGAAGGCAAGCAGGCGATCGAACGCATCGGCGCGTTTGTTCAGAAGCATACGTGACCGGCAATCGCCAGCCGAATAAGCCCTCGCCAGGCGGACGGTGAAGTGGACGCTTGAAACCCCTTCCCTCCCCTAGCGCGCGAAGCTGATGGCCTCCGCCGGCGATCGTATCGCCGCGCTCGATTGGGATCAGATCGAAAGCGATCTGAACGAGCGCGGCTTTGCGCAGACCGGACCACTGCTGCATGCCGACCAGTGCGCAAGCCTGATAGCGCTCTACGACGATCGCGACCGTTTTCGCAGCCGCATCGTGATGGCCCGGCTCGGATATGGGGTCGGAGAATATAAATATTTTACGCAGCCTCTGCCCGCGCTGGTGGCGGAACTGAGAACGGCGCTTTATCGGCGGCTTGCGCCGATTGCGAACCGGTGGTCGAAACTGCTTGGGGGCGGGCATGAATTCCCAAGATCGGTCGGAGAGTATCTGAAGGCCTGCCACGCGGCCGGGCAAAGCCGGCCGACACCCTTACTGCTTCGCTACCAGGCGGGCGGCTACAACTGCCTTCACCAGGACCTCTATGGTGAGTTGGCGTTTCCGCTTCAATTCACTTGCCTGCTGAGTCAACGAGGCAGCGATTATGAAGGCGGGGAATCGCTGCTCGTCGAGCAGCGCCCCCGTGCCCAATCGCGCGGGGAGGCGATCGTGTTGGATCGCGGAGCTGCGCTGATCTTTCCCAATCGCTATCGTCCGGTTGCGGGAGCGCGCGGGCATTACCGAGTCAGCGTGCGGCATGGGGTGAGTACCGTACGGAGGGGGGAGCGGTACGCGCTAGGGATCATTTTTCACGATGCCAAGTGAAAGGAACCGGCGCTCCGCGCCATCTTGAGACCGCAGGCTCAAGTCCGCGGACGTTTCTAACCAAGAACCTGGTCGGCTAGTCGTTGATACGATTGATGCCGTCGAGGGCTGCGTTCTTGTAGCACTCGGCGAGGGTCGGGTAGTTGAAAACGGTGTTGATGAAGTAGTCGAGGGTGCCCTTCAACGAAAGTACCGCCTGTCCGATATGGACCAACTCGGTTGCGCCGTCGCCGATGATGTGCACGCCAAGCAATTCGTGGGTCTCGCGATGGAAGATGAGTTTGAGGACTCCAATCTGATCGCCGATGATCTTGCCACGTACGACTTCTCGGTAATGCGCCTTGCCGATCTCGTAGGGGATGCCGTTTTCTGTCAGTTCCTCTTCGGTGCGACCCACGAAGGAGATTTCCGGAATCGTGTAGATGCCGTACGGAAACAGCTCGGGTGAGTAGGTAGCGGGAACGCCGAATGCGTTGCACGCGGCAATACGGCCCTGCTCCTTGGAGGTAGAGGCCAGGCTGGGGAACCCGATGACGTCGCCGGCGGCATAGATGTGATCAACTTCGGTTTGGTAGTAAGCGCGGGTCTTGATGCGTCCTCGGGAGTCAGCCGAAATACCGGCCGAGGCGAGATTGAGGTCTTTGGTCGCGCTGTTGCGGCCGGTGCTGGTCAGAACCTTGTCGGTGATGAGTTGCTTTCCGCTCGCGAGACAGGTGCGCACGCGCCGGATGCCCGCCTCTTCGAAGGGCTCCACTGAAGACACTTCCTCGCCCAGCCGCAAGGTCATCCTGCGCTCACGCAAATGATACGCGAGCGTCTCAACAATCTCGGCATCGACGAAGCCGAGCAGCCGGGGCCGCATGTCCACCAGCGTGACCCGCACTCCGAGCGCCGCGAACATGCTGGCATACTCGCACCCGATGACACCGGCGCCGATAACCGCCAGCGTGCGCGGGAGTTCGTCGAGCTGCAAAATGTCGTCGCTACAGAAAACATCGCGCCCATCAATTGGCATCCGCGGGTCGCGGATCGACTCGGTCCCGACCGCGATCACGACTTTATCGGCGGTGACGTTTGCCTGAGAGCCATCGGCGCGTTGCAGGCGCAGGGTGTGCGGGTCTGCAAAGCTTGCCACGGCGTTCACCACCGCGACATGGTTGCGCAGCAGCTGGTCGCGCATCACGTCGATTTCTGCGTGTACCACCGGCTCAACCCTGAACAGCAGATCCTGAAAGGTGATTTGTTCCTTGACCCGGTAGGATTCGCCGTAAACCGCACGCTCCCGATAGCCGGACAAATACAAGATGGCTTCGCGGATGGTCTTGCTAGGGACGGTGCCGAGGTTGACGCAGACGCCGCCTACGATGGGCTTGCGTTCAACCACGAGCACCCGCTTGCGGAGCTTGGCGCCCTGAATTGCGGCGTGATGACCGGCGGGACCGGAGCCTATCACGGCTAGGTCGTAGTCGTATTGCACCATGGCGAAGTGTCGCCGCGTCCCCGTGACGAGGCTACCGAGGCACAGGTTATCAATCAATTGTTGCGACGCCATGACCGTCGCAGCACAGAAGACTTAGCAAACCAGACACCAAATTAGGAAAGGATGGATGGCCGAAGCCCCGCTCGGTGTCTTGTGCTACCGGTTAGTCGATTGACCTCTGTTTCAGCCGCGGATTTCGCAAAAACTAGATTTCGGAGACCCATCCGATACCGCTCATCGAAACGCGAGCGCTGACGTCTTCGCCACAAAGACAGCCTCAAGGCGGAAATAACCTCAGCTCATCGATACTTCCTCGACTAGCAGAATTACGCAGTTCGGAAAGTCCAGAAATTTCAGTTCGTCGGGATGAATTTCACTCAGGTAGCAGGGATCGCTGATCGCCCGGTGCAGGTCGTCCAAGCTGTCGAACCACAGTTCCGCTATGCCATCGAATGCGGGCCCGCCGTCCACGCCGGGAACCAGCTGCGCATCGATGGCGTGCGATTGGACGTATTTGCGCACGTGGCGGGCGAATCCATGGACGCCCATCACAAGAGGTGCGTGGACGTTGCGCCAATAGGAATGAAACTCTTGCGCGCTCATGCCCGGCTTACGCCTGAGCATGCCCATCAGTTTGACCATCCCCTTGGCTCCGCTAATGGCCGCGCAGGCGGCGATAGCGTTTGATCAGCGCGTTGGTCGAGCTGTCGTGCCTTAGGTCGGGTTCGCTCTGGCTCTCCAGTTCCGGAATGATCCGTTTTGCCAGCACTTTACCCAACTCGACGCCCCATTGATCGAACGAGTCGATGTTCCAGATGGTGCCCTGCGTGAAGACGCTATGCTCGTAGAGGGCGACAAGCTTCCCGAGCGCCTCCGGCGTGAGTCGGTCGGCAAGGATGGTGTTCGACGGGCGGTTGCCCTCGAAGACCCGGTGGGGCACGAGCCGATCCGGAGTGCCCTCGGCCTTGACCTGCTCGGGCGTCTTGCCGAAGGCCAGCGCCTCGGTCTGGGCGAATACGTTCGCCAGGAGCAAGTCGTGGTGCCGGCCGAGGGCGTTGAGCGGTTCGCCGAACGCGATGAAGTCACAATGGATGAGCTTGGTCCCCTGATTGGCCTGCTCCCCAAAAACTGGTCCACCTGAAATGGGAGTCCCTCGGTAGAGTGTGCCAAGGAGGG
>DASXMJ010000083.1 GCA_036495685.1 Candidatus Binataceae bacterium
CTGCCTGCAGATTGGTGGCCGCGCAGCCCGGATGGCAGGCGACGCTGATCATGCGCGCGTGCGCTTTTTCGAGGCGGCGCTGCAACTCCAGACAGAACAGGAGGTTGGCGAGCTTGCTTTGCCCATAGGCAAGCCACTTGCGGTACCCGTGCTCCCAATTCAAATCGTCAAAACGAATCGAGCCTATCCGATGAGCACCGCTGCTCACCGTGACCACCCGCGCGCCGTCCGTGGCTAACAACAGATCGAAGAGCAAACCGGTGAGCGCGAAGTGACCGAAGTGGTTGGTGCCCATCTGCATTTCGAACCCGTCGGCGGTGCGCCGATACGGGATAGCCATCACGCCGGCGTTGTTACACAAGATATTGAGCCGGACATGGTTTTTTCGAAACGCCTCGGCGAATGCGCGCACCGAGCTCAGGCTGGCCAGGTCGAGTTCCATCGCCTCGACCGCGGCATCGGGAATCGCAGCCTTTATCTGCGCGATTGCCGCGCTTGCCTTGTCCATGCCGCGGCAGGCCAGTATCACGGCGGCCCGGTGGCGACCGAATTCGAGCGCCGCTTCATAACCGATGCCGCTGTTTGCGCCTGTGACGATGATGGTCTTGCCCGACAGGTTGGGAAGGTCGGCTGCGGTCCACTTGGGATTGGGCATGGAAATTCCTCCGGCGCAGAGAGACAGGCTAGGACCTATGCGAGCGCCTTGGCAGCCTTTTTCCTCATTCGACCGCCGGATACAAGACCAGTTGCGTGCATCGGAACAGGGCAATGGTTTTTCCGCTCTCCTCGGCGATGACCGTCGCATCCCACACCTGGGTAGTACGCCCGCCATGTACCAGCGTCGCCCGGCATTCCACGATTCCCTTGCGGACCGTGCCCAGAAGATTCGCCTTAAGCTCGATGGTGGTATGTCCCGTCGCGCCTTGAGGCAGCGCCTCGACGGTACCCGATCCACAGAGACTGTCCGCAAAGCTCAGCAGCACCGCCGCGTGAATAAACCCATTGGGCGCCAGAAACTCGGGCCGGACCTGAATTCGCCCGATCACGGTGCCGGGCTCCGCGCTGACGACCTCGATCCCGAGCTCGCCGACCCAGCTGTTCTCCTTTAGGCGGTTGTGTTCGCGGGCGGTGGTCACGACGGCGAGACCGGGTCTGGCGCGGGCCGCGGCGTGAGGCCGAACGCCTTGGCGAGCAACCGGTAAGAATTGAGACGGGCCTGATGATCGTGCGTGATCGTCACGATCATGACTTCTTCGGCGCCGAGCACGCTCGCCATATCGATTAGCCGGTCGCGCACGTCGTTTGCTTCGCCGATCACGATTCGCGGCCACTCACCGTTGTCGGGACGGTCGGGTCCTGACTTGTTCTCCAACTCCTTTACCGCTTCCTCCACCGGGGGAATCTGCGAGCGAATTCCCTGCCGGATGCGCCGGCCAAACACGCGTACACTCGAGAAAAGCCGCTTGGCCTCGTCTTCGGTCGCGGCCGCGATCGCGCCGAGCGCCAGCACCACCACGGGCTTGGCCAGACCTTCCGAGGCGCGGAAATGCGAGCGGTAGTATTCGATCGCCTGGCGCGTGGGAACCGGGTCGATGAAATGCGCGAACGCATATGGCAAACCGACCTGCCCTGCCGCCGCGGCGCTCCACATGCTCGAACCGAGCATCCACACCTCCGGCCCGCCGGGCATCTCCGGCGACAGCTCGATGCGGCTGAAGGGATGGTCGGGACGAAAGCCGCGGTTCATAAACGCGAGCAGCTCCATCAGCTGCCGCGGAAAATCGTCGTCTGCCGGCTGGTGCTCGCGATCACGACGCAGGGCGAAGGAATCCACCGGACTGCCGCCGGGCGCGCGCCCCAGCCCGAGATCGATGCGCCCGGGATACAGCGCGTGCAGGACTTTGAACTGTTCGACCACTTTCATCGGGCTGTAGTGCGGAAGCATCACCCCGCCCGATCCCACCCGCATCGAGGAAGTCTCGGCCGCTACCCGTGCGATCATGATTTCCGGGGCGGGACTCGCAAACGCGGCAGTCGCGTGGTGCTCCGCGATCCAATAGCGATGGTATCCCAGCGCTTCGGCGAGCCGCGCTAGTTCGATGGTATTGCGCAGGGCCTCGGCGCTGGTGTGCCCCGCTGGAACCGGAGATTGATCGACGATCGAGAGTTTCAAGCTCAGTTACCTTTAGCTGAGTGTGCGACATCCCGCACCGTGTGAAAAGCGCGGTCCGAAATAGACGGGCGCCTGCTATCCATGAACTCCGCGCATTCCCGTCCAGCTCTGCTGATTCAATCAGCGCGGTTGCTGGCATTCATTAAGATCTCGCTTACGCGCTGAGTCGCCCGCAGGTTGCTGCTCGACGCGGCGTCAACTGACCAGCACCGCGTCATCCACCTCACGGTGCGGGCTCATCATTTCATCCTGATTGCGAGATCGGAGCCGTCTTGCCTCACAGGCATCCTGTTTGCATGGTTGCCTGACAGGCAACTTTACGCTGGTCGCGGCCGGGGGATTCGGAACCCGTGACCGGCACTGGAGGGAACATCCATGGGCGAACCAACCGGATCTCTGCGCAGGGAATGCCTTAACTTCACCGGCATCACCTCGATGGCGATCGCGCTGATCTCGCCGACCATGACCGCAGCGCTCATTGTGCCGCTCATGTACAGTAACGCCGGCAACGGCAGCTGGATGGCCTACCTGTTCGGCACGGTGATGCTGCTGTTCGTCGCGCTGAACTTGAACCAGTTTGCGCGGCGCTCGAGCGCAGCGGGCTCGATGTACGGCTATACGGTAATGGGGCTTGGGACCACCGCCGGCAATATCTCGGGATGGTGCCTTATCTGGGCCTACCTGTTTATTGGTACCGCCGGTATGACCGGCTTCACGATCTTCGCGAGCACCCTGCTCGACATGGCCGGCATTCACGTCGGTCCGCTGCCGCTGTTTGCGGTGTGCGCCGGCAGCATCTGGTACCTCGGCTACAAGGACATTCGCCTTTCCAGCAACCTGATGCTGCTGCTGGAGGGCGTGTCCGTCGCACTCATTCTGTTGCTGTGCGCGATCGTTCTGTTCGGTCAGAAGTCGGCAGTGGACATGAACCAGATTGGCTTGAAGGGCATCTCGTTCTCGGGAATCGCGCTGGGCGTGGTGACCGCGATTTTCAGCCTGGTCGGCTTCGAATGCGCGACCGCGTTCGGCGAAGAAGCGGTTGAGCCGCTGCGCACCATACCACGTGCGGTAATCGTGAGCTTGCTCCTGACCGGTGCATTTTTCATCCTGGTCTCCTACACCCAGGTGCTCGGCTTCACCGGTTACAAAACCCCGCTGGACAAGATTGACGCTCCGCTCAACGTGCTGTCGGACATGATGAAAGTCGGCTGGCTCAAGGCGCCGATCTCATTCGGCGCGATGGTGAGCTTCTATTCGCTGGCGCTGTCGTGTATGAACTCGGGCGCACGCATCCTGTATCCGATGGGCAAGCTGGGCGTGTTTCATAGCTCGGTGGGCAGCTCGCACCAGACCAACGAGACCCCGCACGTCGCGGTGACCTTGATGGCCGCGCTCATCCTTCTGTCGTCGGTGCTCCTGACCAAGGTCTTCAAGCTCGAAATCCTCGATGCGTTCAATGACGCGGGGACCTTTGGAGCCTTTGGATTTTTGGG
>DASXMJ010000084.1 GCA_036495685.1 Candidatus Binataceae bacterium
GGGTACTGGGACCGAAACAGCTCCTGCAGGCAAACCACCTGCGCTCCGCGCCGCGCCGCATCTTCGATCTGCGTGATCGCTTTGTCGAGATTCCGCGAGGGCTCGGACGTGCAGCTCATCTGCACCAGCCCGAGCGTTAGCCTGTCGCGCGCGTCAGCCATCCTCTGATCTTTGATAGCAATCGCGTACGCGCCACGCCACCGCGCTGCGAAACTCGCCCGCAACATTTGTGGTCCACGGCCCAGAGGAGGTACGGTGGCGACGTCAAAGAGACCGCGTGATGCCTGGGTTGCCGCGAGAGATTGCATGAGCGGCGATGTGATAATCTAATAGGGCGGTGTTTGGGAACCGCCGCCCGGATCCTAATCGCATCTGAGCTGCCCGCCGCTGATAGCCGGGTCCTGCGCAAGGGAAGGCCGCGAACCCCGCCAGGTCCGGAAGGAAGCAACGGTACCGGCTGTCTCCCTGTGCCGCAGGGGTGCCTGGCTATCATTCGACGGGCAGCGTTAGTTAAGGGATCATTCGATGGCCGAAACTTCGCCTCCGCATCTGGTCCTAGCCCGCAAATGGCGGCCCGACCGCTTTACCGAGCTGGTCGGGCAGGAACACGTCACTCGCACCTTGAGCGAGGCGCTCAAGCGTGGCCGCATCGCTCATGCTTTCCTGTTTACGGGAATTCGTGGGGTCGGCAAGACCACCGCGGCCCGTATCCTGGCCCGATGCCTCAACTGCGAGCGTGGTCCCACCCCCGAGCCGTGCGGTGAATGCGTCGCGTGCCGCGAGATCAGGGCCGGCAGCGCGCTGGACGTTAGCGAGATCGACGGCGCCACCTATCGCAAAATTGACGACGCGCGCTCCATCATCGAGAACCTGAGCTACCGGCCCGCGCGTGATCGCTTCAAGATTTACATCATCGACGAAGCCCATCAGCTCACCGATCAGGCCTTCAACGCCCTGCTCAAGACGCTCGAAGAGCCCCCCGCGCACGTAAAATTCATCCTCGCGACAACCGAACCGCAAAAGATGCCCGAGACGATTCTCTCGCGTCTGCAGCGCTACGACTTCCGCCGGATTCCTTTCACTACCATTTGCGAACGACTGCACGAGCTGGCCGAGCGCGAGGAAACTCGCGCGGAACCGTCCGCCCTCCGTCTGCTTGCACGCGAGGCGGGCGGCAGCATGCGCGACGCGGAACGGATGCTGGAAACCGCTATCGCGACTGCGAGCGATGGTCAGGTCACCGAAGCGGAAGTGGCCGCCTCGCTGGGCGTCGCCTCGCGTGGCACGGTCTTGAAGATAATCGAAGCGATCCTCGGCCATTCCGCCGCGCCAGCGCTGCGGATGACGCGGGAGCTTGCTGCGCGCGGAGCAAACCTCGAGTCGCTAGGCCGCGATCTTCTCGAGACGCTGCGCAATCTCGCGGTCGCCAAGTTGCCGGCCGATGCCGGACAGACTCCACTCGATGAGCTTCCCGATCACGAAGCGCAGGAACTGCGACGCATCGCCGCGAGCGCCTCGAGCCGCGATCTGATGCGGCTGTTCCGCCTGATGGCTGAGGCGCAGGAGGAGATCATCAGCTCGCCCTATCCCGATTTGCTGATCGAAATGGCGGTCGTCAGGATGGCCTCGCTGGCCCCGGTGATGGACGCCGACGAGTTGCTGCGCGCGATTGGCGCAGCTGGCAGCGCGCCCGCGCGCGGCCCCGGCTCTCCTTCCTCGGGCGGCGGCGAGGGATCGCGAAGTGCTCAGGGAGAAGCTCCTGCCGGCGCTCGCCGCCTTCCGGTGAAGGGCGAGGTCAAAGCCGATGCGCCGTTGCTCGCGCCGGTCCCGGCGCCCAGCTCCGGACCCGCTGCCGCGGTTGCGTCAGATCTGCCGGCCTTTCGCGACCATATTCGTTCGCGTCGCGCCGCCCTTGCGGGATTCATGGAGCAGGGCGCGCTACTTGCTTTCGAAAACAACACGCTGAAGGTGTTTCCTCGTAATGACATCTACATCCGATATCTGGCCGACAATCGCCAGGTGATCGGCGATCTCGCGGCGGAATTTTTCGAATGCGCCGTGAAGGTCGAGCTGGCTGGGCCCGGCGCGTTACCGCACGAAGTTGAGGTCTCTGCGCCTTCGCCCCAATCGGACGACCCCTCAATCGACGCCCCAGCGGCGTCGGCGCAGGTTCCACCGACCAGGACCGGCAGCTCTTCGGCAGACGAGCGCGCGGAGATTTACTCGGACCCCGGTATGCGGCGAATATTCGACGCCTTTGAAGCACGGCTGGTCGAAGTCCGACCGTCGCGAGGCAGCAAGGAGCAGGGCAACTGAGTTTCCGCAAAGGAGTATCCCATTGGCAGAACTTGATTTCGGCGCGCTGATGAAGCAGGCACAAGCGCTTCAGGAAAAGCTCAAAGAGGTGCAGGAGCAGGCCGCGTCCAAGGTGGTCAGTGCCGACGCCGGCGGCGGAATGGTGCGGGCGAGCGTGGACGGATCGATGCAGGTGCGGAAGATCGAAATCGATCCGGCGCTACTGGCCTCAAACGACAAAGCGATGCTGGAGGACCTGATCGTGGTGGCGGTGAATCTGGCTCTCAAACGCGCCCAGGAAGTCGTCGCGCAGGAGATGGGGAAGGTCGGACCGCTGGGCGGAATCAAACTGCCCGGTTTCGGCAGCGACTGAAACGCGCGGGCTGGCCGATGGCCGAGAATCTCAAACGCAGCGATGGCCTTCCGCCCGCGATGACGCGGTTGGTCAAGGAACTTTCGCGGCTGCCCGGAATCGGCGAAAAGACCGCATCGCGGCTCGCCTTCAATCTGCTTAATCGCCCGCGTGAGCAGGTCATCGCGCTGGCGGAGTCCCTGCTGGAAATGAAGGAGCGGGTAGGTTTGTGCGCCGACTGCTTCGGGCTCTCGGACCACGCGCGCTGCCAGGTATGCGAGGATCCCGCCCGCGAACGCGAGCTCATCTGCGTGGTGGAAGGCCCCGCCGACCTGATGGCGATAGAGCGGGCGCGCAGTTTCAACGGCGTCTATCACGTGCTGCACGGTGCGGTCTCGCCGCTCGATGGCATTGGTCCCGAAGACATCAAGATCAACGAATTGATCACGCGCGTCAGTCCTCCGGCACAAGTCCGCGAAGTGATAATCGCGACCAACGCGACCGTGGAAGGCGAGGCAACCGCCCTCTACCTCGCCCGCGTGCTGAAACCACTCGGAGTCAAGGCAACGCGCCTGGCTCGCGGATTGCCAGCCGGCGGCGACCTGGAGTACAGCGATTCGGCGACCCTGCAGAGCGCCCTAAGCGGCCGTCGCGAACTGTAACTCCGGGGGACGCTCAAGCGCAGCGCATCGCCGATGAAGGCGGGCATTATCGTGAGCGGGTTTGCCGCAGTGGTGATGGCTGCCTGTAACTCCAAACCGCCTGATGCGGTTGAGAAAGGCAGGATGGTGTACATGACCAACTGCGTGGTGTGCCACAATCCCAATCCTAACCTGGCGGGCAATCAGGGACCTGCGATCGCCGGATCATCGCAAGCGCTGCTTGAGCCGCGAGTGCTTCATCTCACTTATCCGCCAGGCTATATACCGCAGCAAAAAACCCACGCGATGCGCGCGTTTCCGCAACTCAAGAATCACATCGGTGACTTGCACGAATTTCTGGACGCGGCGAAGCAGCAGCCGGACCACACTCAGTAAGCGAGCAGCCCGCAGACCAGCAGATTCAATCCGGATCAAGCAGGTGCCGGAAATTTGCGCACCATTTCTCTACGCCAGTGTCACCTTGATGATGATCACTAGGACGATCCACAGGATCACGCCAGACTAGATCGTTCCGTG
>DASXMJ010000085.1 GCA_036495685.1 Candidatus Binataceae bacterium
GCTGGAGGCGTTTGCGTCAGGTCAGTCATTATCGTCGGAGTAGGTATAGTACAGGTCGCCGCAACCGACAGACAACGTCCCGGCTAAGGGCCGCCACATTGGGTATGATTTGTGTTTTGAGCAGCCGATGCAATGATCGCTCTAGCTATTGCGCGATAGAGGCGTAAGAATGACGAGCGAACTTCGCGCGAGAGGACACCATGACCCGAAGCAAGAACGAAGGTGGAAATCACAAATGAATCGCTCAGAGAATCCCACCCCTCAGGCCACGACCCTCGTCCCCATGGTGGTGGAGCAAACCACGCGCGGCGAGCGCGCCTACGACATCTATTCGAGGCTGCTAAAGGACCACATTCTATTCATTGGAACGCCGATCGACGACCATGTGGCGAACCTGGTAACAGCGCAACTGCTGTTTCTGGAAGCCGAAGATCCGGAGCACGATATCCAGCTATACATCAACTCGCCGGGCGGCTCGATCACTGCCGGAATGGCCATCTACGACACCATGCAGTTTATCAAGCCAAGCGTGTCCACGTTATGTCTCGGGCAGGCAGCTAGCATGGGCGCGGTGTTGCTCGCGGCCGGAGCTAAAGGCCGCCGCTATTCGCTGCCGCACTCGCGAATGGTTATCCATCAGCCGCACGGCGGGGCACAGGGGCAGGCGGTGGATATAGAGATACAGGCGCGTGAGATCATTCGCGCGCGCCAGGAGATGAACGAGATCCTCGCGCGCCACACGGGTCAAAACTTGCGTCGAATAGAAAAGGATACTGATCGCGATTTCATCATTACTCCGGCGGACGCAGTTGAATATGGCCTGATTGATGAGGTAATCGTTAGCCGGAGGCCCTCCAACTGAGCCGCCGGAGGCAGTATGGCTAAGCATGACGATCGTTCGGGCAACCTGGTTTGCTCGTTTTGTGGAAAGAGCCAGGACGAAGTCCGCAAGCTGATTGCCGGCCCCACGGTCTATATCTGCGACGAGTGCATCGACCTCTGTAACGATATCATCGCCGAGGAGACCGACGGCGAAGAGGCCTTCAGCCAGTCATCCGCGGTACCCAAACCGGCCGAAATCAAGCGCGTCCTCGACCAGTATGTGATCGGCCAGGAGCGCGCCAAAAAAATCCTCTCGGTTGCCGTCCACAACCACTACAAGCGGATCGACTCGCAAATGGTTACCGGCGACGTCGAGCTCCAGAAATCCAACATCCTGCTCATCGGGCCAACCGGAGTAGGCAAAACTCTGCTCGCCCAGACCCTCGCGCGCTTTCTCCAGGTTCCCTTCACCATCGCTGATGCGACCTCGCTCACGGAAGCCGGCTACGTCGGCGAAGACGTCGAAAACATCATCCTGTCGCTGTTGCAGAATGCCGACTACGACATCGAACGGTGCCAGCGCGGCATCGTGTACATCGACGAAATCGACAAGATCGCACGCAAGGGCGACAATCCGTCGATTACCCGCGATGTTTCCGGCGAGGGCGTCCAACAGGCGCTCCTCAAGATCATCGAGGGCACCATGGCGTCGGTCCCGCCCAAGGGCGGGCGCAAGCACCCGCAGCAGGAATTTCTCCAGGTCGACACCACCAACATCCTCTTTATATGCGGTGGTGCGTTTGTGGGGCTCGACGACATCATCCGCCGGCGCATCGCCGGCAAGACGATGGGCTTTCGTGCTGACCTCACCCATCGCGATCCCAAGACCGTGTCAGAACTGCTCAACGAGGTGCAGCCCGAGGACCTGCTGAAATTCGGACTGATTCCGGAATTCGTGGGGCGCTTGCCAGTAATTGCAACCTTGGGCGAGCTGGATGACGAAGCGCTGGTGCGAATCTTGACCGAACCCAAGAATGCTTTGGTGCGCCAGTATCAAAAATTGTTTGACATGGAGAACGTCCATCTGAAATTTACTCAGGGTGCGCTGCGCGCGATCTCGCGTGAAGCCCTGAAACGAAAATCGGGTGCGCGGGGGCTCAGGGCCATCATGGAAAGCATCATGGTGGACCTCATGTACGAGATCCCGTCGCAACCTAATATCAAGGAGGTGCTGATCTCGGAGGAAGTGGTGACGCAGAAGGAGCAACCGCTTCTGGTTTACCAGAAGACGGCAGAAACCGCCTGACCTTTGAGGGATTCGGGATCCATACAGATGCTGTTTCGTAATGATAAAAAAGACAGTCGCGACGCCTCGGCAGCCGTCGTTCCCCTACTGCCGCTGCGCGAACTAATAGTTTTTCCACACGAAGTCTATCCGATCTTCGTCGGCCGCCAGAAGTCGATCAAGGCGCTCGAGGCCGCCGAAGCGAAGAAGCAACCCATCCTGCTGGTTGCGCAGAAGGACGCGAAGGTAGCCGAGCCCACCCCCCAAGACCTCTACAGCGTGGGCACGCTTGGCATCGTGGTCCAGCTGCTGCGCCTCCCCGATGGAACCGTCAAAGCCCTGCTCGAGGGGAAGAAGCGAGCACGGGTGGTCCGCTACCTGACCGAAGACGAATACTTCCAAGTTGAAGCCGAAGAAGTCGAGGAGCTGTCCGACCGGACCACCGAAGTCGAGGCGCTGATGCGCTCGGTCGTATCGACCTTCGACAACTATGCCCGCTTGAATAAGAAGATTCCGCCGGAGATGGTTGCATCCATCTCCAGTGTTGATGATCCCGCCTTCCTTGCCGACAAGATCGTGGGTCATCTGGGTATCAAGCTCGAGGACAAACAGGCGCTGCTCGAATGCCTTAAGCCGGCCGAGCGGCTCGAGAAGATCTTAGGCTACATGCGTTCCGAGCTGGAAATTCTGGAAGTCGAAAAGCGCATTCGCTCCCGGGTCAAGAAGCAGATGGAGAAGACCCAGAAGGAGTACTACCTCAACGAGCAGATGCGCGCGATCCAGAAGGAGCTCGGCGAGAAGGACGAGTTCAAGAACGAGATTCAGGAACTCGAAGAGAAGCTCCGGCAGAAGAAGATGCCAGCGGAGGCTCGCGAGAAGTGCGAGCGCGAGATTAAAAAGCTCAAGATGATGTCGCCGATGTCGGCCGAGGCGACAGTCGTGCGCAACTATCTCGACTGGTTTCTCGCCCTGCCGTGGTTTGAATATACCGAAGACAAGCTCGACATTAAGGAGGCGGAGCGCGTCCTCGAGGAAGACCATTTCGGGCTTGAGAAGGTGAAACAGCGTATTCTGGAGTACCTGGCGGTTGAGACCTTGGTTGGTCAGATGAAGGGCCCGATCCTCTGTCTGGTCGGTCCTCCAGGGGTTGGCAAGACTTCGCTCGGCAAGTCCGTGGCCCGCGCGACGGGCCGCAAGTTTGTGCGGGTGTCGCTCGGCGGGGTACGCGATGAAGCCGAGATCCGCGGCCATCGCCGTACTTACATCGGTGCGCTCCCCGGAAAAGTGATCCAATCGATTCGCAAGGCCGGCTCCTCCAACCCGGTAATGCTGTTCGATGAGGTGGATAAAATGTCCACCGATTTCCGCGGCGATCCGTCGTCCGCGTTGTTGGAGGTACTCGATCCGGAGCAGAACTGTACCTTTAACGATCACTATCTGGACTGCGACTACGACCTGTCCAAAGTGATGTTCATCACCACTGCGAACACGCTAGACCGCATCCCGCGGCCACTTCAGGACCGCATGGAAGTGATCCGCATCCCCGGTTACACAGAAACCGAAAAACTGCAAATCGCGAAGAAATATCTCGTCAAGAAGCAGGAAGAGGCCAACGGCCTTAAGCCCGAGAATGTCGATTTCTCGGACAAGGCCCTGCTCGGAATCGTGCGGCACTATACGCGCGAAGCCGGCGTGCGGAACCTCGAACGCGAGATCGCGTCGATCTGCCGAAAGGTCGCGGTCGAAGTCGTCAAGACCGACCGCAACGCCCACGTGAGGATCTCGGCCTCAAGCCTCGGGAAATATCTCGGACCCGCGAAATTCCGCTATGGGATGGCGGAATCGGCTCCCCAGGTCGGGGTCGCCACCGGTCTGGCGTGGACGGAGCTCGGCGGTGAGTTGTTGAACGTCGAGGTGACGATCGTCCCCGGCCGTGGCAAGCTGACCATCACCGGGCAGCTTGGCGAGGTAATGCAGGAAAGCGCGCAGGCCGCGCTGTCCTACGTGCGTTCGCGCGCTGACATTCTCGGTCTGGACCCGGGCTTCTACCACAAGATCGACATTCATATTCATATTCCGGAGGGGGCGATCCCCAAGGACGGGCCGTCCGCCGGGATTACTCTGGCGACTGCACTGGTCTCCGCTCTTACCCGCAAGCACGTGCGCAACGATCTGGCGATGACGGGCGAGATCACCCTGCGCGGCCGCGTGCTCCCGATTGGCGGTCTTAAGGAGAAGGTCTTGGCGGCCCATCGAGGTGGTATCAAGACCGTGGTGATTCCCAAGGAGAACGCCAAGGACATCGTCGAGATCGCACCGCAGATTCTCAAGGGTGTGCAGCTGGTGCAGGCCGACAATGTCGACGAGGTACTCAGGCACGCCCTGGTACTGGATGATCCGGACGCATTCTTCAAGCCCAAGCCTGCGAGGAAGGATCTGGATTTCCTTCGGGAGGCCGACAAGGACGAGCCAGACACGCCGGATGATGACGAGCCCAGAGTGTCCCCGAATCTCTCCTGACCGTGGTCCGAGCGGGCGAGGTTCGTTGACAACAGGATGGAGTTTTCAGAACCGACGGACCCGGCTGCGCCGAGCGGGGACGTACTAAGCGCGGCGGGGGGAGCCGTATAATACAGACCCATGACTAAGGCGGAACTTATCGAAGGACTCTCGAACAAGCTTCCAATTCCCAAGGGCGATGCCGAGCGTGCAATCAACCTGATGCTCGACGACATCATCGTCGCCCTCAAACAAGGCGAGCGCGTGAATATCTCGGGTTTCGGCACGTTCTCGGTCTCGTCCCGCCAGGCCAGGACCGGGCGCAACCCGAAGACCGGCGAAGCGATCCAGATATCTGCCAGCCGCTCGGCCAAGTTCAAGCCGGGCAAGCAGCTCAAGGACTCTCTGAACGAAGGGTTGGGTCAGGCCGCCAGTTCCTGACCTTCTTTTGGTCCCGCAGTACCTCCGGCAAAAAGGGCTTCCCGGTCTTTCGCGCTCAATTGAAGACCAGCGGCCGAGGAATGCTCACCACTTCAAGCCGACTGCTTCGGTCAGGAATCGTACGAATGGCGCCGACGCCGCACAGGCCGCGGCGAACGACTCGACAAAGCGTGGCGAGCAGGCTTCCATGCGCGTGAAGTCCTTGCCCGCGACGAAATCTTTGCGCTTGAGATCCTCGATAAGACGATGCTCCGGGTCGTAGCCCTTGGGCGGCCGCGAAAGGCTCTCACCCATCAGTTCAAGGTGCCGCCTAAACTCGCGCGCGCCGATAGCTTTCTTCCACACGGTCGGCCGGGCCACTATCGCGTCACGAATCTTCCGCAGGGTATCTGTGTCCGGATGCCAAATGCCCACGCCGCCGAAGATCTCGGCGGGTGACAGCGAGATATAAAAAGCCGGCGAAGGCCACCCCTGGGTACTCGAGTGATGAATGGCGGCGGCCGCATTCGTCTTGTATGGAGTCTTGTCGCGCGAGAAGCGCAGGTTTCGATAAATTCGGAACATCGAACCGCCGCTCGGTCTCGGATCGGCGACGTAGTACTTGCTCAACTTACGCAGGTGTGGCGCGAGATCGGCGATGAACGCGAGCATCGCGTCGCGCACTTGGGACTCGTAACGATGCTTGTTGCGTTGGAACCATTCCCGGTTGTTGTTGCGCGCCAGTTCCTCGAAGAATTCGAAGAAAGCAGGAGTGAAGTGACGCGTCGGCATGCCGGGTGCCCTCGAAGTGCAGGAATAATCGCCTGTTCCGACCCGCGCAAGGCGGGTTGGGCTCGCGCTTCGATATGTCGCCCAAACCCGCGCCGACCGGTAATCTCACACGATGGCAAAGAAGATCGCGAAAGGGAGTGGAGCGACCGCCGACAATCTTGATAGCGCGCACCTCAAACTGGTTCCGTGCTCCGAGGATCTGTATCGCTCGGTGCTCGAACTACTGCCCTACGCGCCGACCGACAAGCGCGAGATTCTGGATCTCGGCGCAGGCACCGGATTGCTCTCTGCGAAAATCGCTGCGGCCTTCCCTAAGGCACGGCTTACCTTGTTCGACCCCGCCCCCGAGATGCTCAGCGTTGCACGACAGCGCCTGAAGCCTTTTGGCACGCGTATGCGCTTTGCCTCGGCGCAACTGGCGCCGGCCACACCGTCCAGATCGTATGACGCGGTCGTGTCGTCGCTGGCCATTTATCATCTGCCCGATGGCGGCAAGCGCCATCTGTTCGGAGACATCCTCAAGTACCTGACCCCGGGAGGCGTGTTCATCAATGCCGACCAGGTCGCGGGCGAAACCGCCGCGATCGACGAGCGTGCACGCGAACTGTGGATCAAGCGCGCCCGCGAACTCAAAGTCGCAGAGCGCGACTTGGTGGCCGCATTATCGCGCATGAAACAGGACCTGCCGTCGACCGTGGGACAGCACCTGGCTTGGATGCGCGAGGTCGGGTTTGTCGAGGTCTCGTGCGTCTATCGGAACCTGATCTTTGCAGTGCTCTCGGGCAGCAAGCCGGTTGGCCGATAGAGCAACCGCTTGAGTCATTTCGGAGTCGAGGCCGGGGACTGTAAAGATCTCATTGCGGCGCAAAATGCCGGTCCCCTGAGCGAGACCTCCATTTCGCCCCAACCTCGGTCAGCTTTGCTCTTTCAACCCACACTCGCCCGGTCCTTTGCTCATGTCGATTAGGTTCAGCAGGTTTTCGAACGGATCGCGAAGCACCGCGCACATCCCGATCCGAACCTCGAACGGCGCAACCAGGACCGAGCATCCCGCGGAGTTCAGTTTCGCCGCCGCCTCCTTCACGTCGCCGACCAGGTAATGCACATTACACTCGCGCGGTATCTGTGGGTCGTCATGCAGCACTATCTCGGCATCGCAGTCGCGCATCCCGAGCGCGATCGAGTGCGTGCTGGACCACAAGTGGGTCAGCCCCAGGACGCGTTCGTAGAATCGTCGGGCGGCTTCGAGATTCTCCACCTTGACCATCACGCAATCGATCTTGCGTAAAATCGCATCCTTTGCCTGTCTAGTGGACGACGTCGCGCGGGTAGAAAGCGGACTTGGAGTGAATGCCAGCTCGAGCTTCAACCCATCGGGATCCGCGAAGAATAATGCGTAGTAACCCGGTGGGTAATAGACCCCAGGGGGATCGAGAATCTCCGCCTTAAGCTCGCGCAGCAGCAGATGGAGCCCGTCGACGTCCTCTCTACTCTCCGCGTCAAACGCGAGATGATGGAGCCCGGGTGCATATCGGTCGTGTCGCTTGCCTCTGCTCTCGGGTTTCGCGGCGTAAAGCCGCACCGACGTATTCGCGCGCCACTCGGCTTGCGAGAAAATCACCTCCCGCGGCGTCTCGCGGGTGAGCTCGTAACCGAGATAGCGCATCACCGGCTCGTAGAAGGTCCGGGAGCGAGTCAGGTCGCTGACCGTGAGATCCACGTGATGGATTGCGCGCGCCATTGTAGATGTCCTCACAAAGATGCCGACGTTAAGCGAAGATTTAGCGAAACTCAGCCTCAGAGGCAAGTCCGAATCAGGAGCGAGGAAGTATTATGACATCTCAACCCGATCTCAGCTCCGGTTACGCGCCGTCGGGACGCGCCTTGCTGTACTTTGAAACCGCAGGGACCGGCGATGCCGTGGTCTTTCTCCACGCTGGTGTATCCGACTCCCGAATGTGGGACCCGCAGATGCAGAAGTTTGCGGCGAAGTTCAAGGTCATACGCTACGACCATCGCGGGTTTGGCAAGACCAAATTCCCCGGCGAACCATTTGCGCTGCGAGACGACCTGTCCAATTTGCTTCGCCATCTCGGCGTGAAAAAGGCCGTCCTGGTTGGATGCTCGATGGGGGGTGCAGCCGCCATCGACTTTGCCCTGGAGCATCCCGAGGCGGTCGCTGCGCTGGTCTTGGTGGGTTCGGGGGTCAGCGGTTTGAACGATCCGGCGCAACTCTCCGCCGGTGCACTCAAGTACTGGAGCGAGCTGCTCAGGGTGATTCAGAAGGGCGATCTCGATCGAGCACGGGAGATGGACGGAAAGTATTGGATTGATGGTCCGTCACGCGCTTCTAGCGAGGTAGATCCCGTCTATCGCGACCGCGCGCTGCAACTTCATCGCGAGAACTTTTCGCTGGAGCGCTTCGCTCATCAGGAAAAGTCCCTTACTCCGCCTGCGATTGGCCGGCTGCGCGAGATAAACGCGCCAACGCAGGTCGTAATCGGCGACCACGACTCCGAGGATCTGAGAAAGCTCGCCGGTCAGCTCGCTGCGGAAATCGTCGGCGCCAAGCTGGTGAAGATGAATGCGGCGCATCTTCCAAACCTGGAACAGCCAGCCCAGTTCAGCCAGCTGCTTGATGAGTTTCTAACCTCGCTGACGGTCGCATAGAAGCCGGCCGCCCAAAGGGAATTGGCCGGCCCGTCTTCGCCTGCGTCACTGCTTCACGAGAAACGGCGTGGCGTCACGCGGTGATGAAATTCGCTTGCACCCTCGGAAAGCGGTCCTGTGCGTCCGGGCCGATCGTGTGCCCGGGGTTCGGGGAAGCGTTCGAATCTGACGTCTCCGCCCCTGATTCGTATGAGTCCGGCTGACGGCGGCCGCGACCGCGCGCTACTCGAGGTGATCTATCACTTTGCCGAAACCGAGCGTCATATCGCTCAGCATGTAGCTGGACTGCAGCACGCGCTTTACCGGCATCAGGTTCCAAGGGTCAAGTCGCGACCCTTCCGCGAAGGCGACTGAGCCGCTGCCGGTCCAGGCTTCGTGAACCGTAACCTCGGTGAAGGTCTCGATAAGTTCGGCGCACGACGGCCGGTGGTTTTCTTCGGCCGACGGAATAAGGCGCAGGCTCACCGGCGGGCGCGCCGCCCCGGAGTGTCCATTGTCGGCGGGTCTCTCCGGGCGCACGATCGCGCTCGCCAGGCGAATTCCGGCCGGCCGTTCCAGCGTGCCATAGATCATGTCGCGTTCCTGCTTGAACTCGATTTGCGCAAGCTTCTTGGGGAATCCCCAGATCTCGCGTCCCGCAAGCATCGGCGGCTCGCTGGTCACCGCGATGTGCGTAATGTAAGTCATCGCGCGCCCGTTGTGCTCGACCAGGAGCGAGAGAATCGTCTCGTTGTACGGACCGAAGGTCGTCCACGGATAGTGATAGAAGGACAGAACTGCGGTCGCCGGCTCGCTGATCGCGAGCTGGGCGGGGAGCGCTCCCAATGCCGCATCCGCATCGGTCTCAAACGCGACAGCGATTGATCGAGTGCCGCGATAGTAAAAGGGAGGCCGCTGGTAAGCGGGAGCATCCGCCGGCATCGAGTAACCCGCGCTGGAAAGGGTAAGGCGTCCGCGTTTGGCCATCGTCCAGATCCTCCGGCGCAAGACTTCCATATTCTCGTATCGGCCTACAATCGCTGCGCGATCTTCGTAAAAAGAGTCGCGGAATGAATTTTTCGTTGATTTGTCGGTGACTTTCGGTGTACGCCCTCCACGTTCAAGGGAATTCCCAGGACCTGCTCGAGAAGAATGGGGGGCGCACGGATCGCAGGATCGCAAGATTTCAACATACCGATTGGTTTGTTTTTTCTGCAAAGAGGGGTAGATATTAGGCAGACTGAACGCAGACGCGTCTCAACTCATGTGAGGTTCTCGTCATGGCGGAATTCGACATAGTCATCAAGAATGGCATGGTGGTCGACGGTACCCGCGCGCCGCGCTTCCGCAGCGACATCGGGATCAAAAACGGCCGCATCGCCAAGATTGGACGCATCGCCAGCCACCAGGGCGCCAAGGTGGTCGATGCCGAGGGGCACATCGTCGCGCCGGGCTTCATCGATCTGCACACCCACTACGACGCGCAGATTTTCTGGGACCCGTATCTGACGATCTCCGGTTATCACGGCATCACCTCCGTCGTGATCGGCAACTGCGGGTTCGGGTTCGCACCCGTGCGCTCTAAGGATGCCGAGCGCGCGATGCTCACCATGGTCCGCACCGAAGCTATCCCGCTGCGCGCGATGCAGGCGGCGATGCCGTTTGACTGGGAGAGCTATCCGCAGTTCATGGACAAGCTCGACCAGCTTCCCAAAGGGGTCAATCTCCTGCCTTACGTTCCGATGAATCCGGTTCTCGGCTACGTGATGGGGATCGAGGAATCGAAAACCGGCCGCATGCCCACTGACGACGAGCACGCAAAGATGCGCCAGATCCTCCATCAAGCGATGGATGCGGGCGCGTGCGGCTGGTCGGCGCAGCGGCTCATCCCCGGCGGGCCGAGCGCGGTCCAGCGCGACTTTGACGGCTCCCCGATGAACACCGACGTGATGAACGATGAGACCTGCATCGAGATGGCGCGGGTGCTCGGCGAACGGGGCGAAGGATTCCAGGAGCTTACCCTGGCGAGTTGGGATCCAAGGAAGGATGCCGAGCACTTCGAGAAGCTGGCCGAGGTTAGCGGGCGCCCCATCATGTACGAGGCGCTCGTCACCAACGATCGCTTCCCGCATCGCCATCGCAACACGATGAAGTGGCTCGAGCGGTGTCGTCAGAAGGGACTGCCGGTTTACGGTCAGGGCACGACGACTGACGCCGGGCTTACCTTCACGTTCGAGGACTGGAACCTGTTCGATGATTCCGATGCATGGCGCGAAGCGACCACGGGCACGGTTGGCGAACGCGCCGAGAAGTTGGGCGATCCGCGCCGGCGCGTTGCACTCAAAGCGCAGATGCCGCGCGAGAGCCTGATCACGAACTACTTTGACGAGATCATCATTACCGAATGTCAGGACCCGGCGAACAAAAAGTTCGAGGGCATGACCCTTCGCCTTGCCGCCCAGGAGACCGGCAAAGAGGCGGTCGATGTGATGCTGGATATCGCGGTGTCGGAGAATCTCAAGACCGAATTTTTTGCGCCCGCGGTCAACTCCTCCGATCTGATGAAAGAATTGCTCGACTATCCGTATATAACCTTCGGGGTTTCCGACGGCGGCGCTCACACCAAGTTTCTCACCGCCGGACGCTACCCAACCGAAGGCCTGATCCGATTTGTTCGCGAGAAGAACTGGCTGAGCCTCGAGGACATTCACTGGCGGATGTCGGGACTACCCGCCTTCTGCGCCGGATTCAAGGATCGCGGCTTTCTGCGAGAAGGCGCTCCTGCAGATATCGTGGTCTACAATCTGGAGCAGCTAAAAGTGCTGCCGGTCGAGATCGCGCACGACCTGCCTGGCGACGAATGGCGTCGGGTGCAGCGCGCCGAGGGTTACAGCCACATCATTGTGAACGGACAGATCACCTGGGAAGGTGACCGCTTCACGGGCGCGACACCAGGGAAGGTTCTGCGCCACGGCGTTTCTGCATAGGGCAGGCCTGACTGCCTCTCTTTTGATTTTGCCTCTTGTTGGAGCGCGGGACATCCGTATGGCCACGGATGCCCCGCCTCTCTCTGGGTGAGACGATGGGCAACGGCAACCCGAAAAGTGGACGGGCGCTTGACGGCGTGCGAGTGCTCGACTTGACCTGGCTTCAGGTGGGGCCACAGGCGACCCGTCTGTTGGCGACTTTCGGTGCGCAGGTCATTCGCATTGAGTGGCGCGAGCGTAAGGCTATCGACTTTCTGCGGTACACTCCGCCGTATGCTCCCGACCACGCGCGCGCGGACGGGGGCCGCGTCCAGGGAGTAACCCGTGGCCGCGGCAGCCATGGAAATTACGATCGGGGCGCGTACTTCAACAACACCAACCCCGGCAAGTACGGAATTACGCTCAACCTGAATCATCCGAAAGGGCGAGACCTGCTCCGACGGATGGTGCGCGACGCGAATGCGATTTGCGAGAATTTCAGTCCCGGCCAGATGGACAAGTGGGACCTGGGCTACGAGGAATTGCGCAAGATCAATCCCGGCATCATCTATTTGCAGACTACCGGGCTGGGCAAGGCTGGCATTTACAAGGACTACGTGAGCTACGGACCGACCGCGCAGGCGTTTTCCGGCCTGACCTTCCTGTCCGGCCTTCCCGAACAAGACCACCCCGCCGGGTGGGGCTATTCGTACCTCGACCACTCGCCTGGCTACTTCGGCGCGATCCTGCTGATGGCCGCGATTCGCCGTCAGCGGCTAACCGGCGCCGGATGTTATCTGGACATGTCGCAGTGCGAGACAGGCCTGATGTTATCCGGCACCTCCCTCCTCGAGCATCAGGTCACCGGCAAGCCGACCGTGCGCTACGGAAACCGTATGCCGTTTCTGGCCTGGTCACCGCATGGCGCTTACCGATGCAGCGGAGAGGACAACTGGATCGCTATCTCGGTTCAATCTGATGAGCAGTGGCGAGCGCTCACCGATGAGATGGGCTCACCGCCGTGGGCACTGGAGACCCGCTTCGCAACGACGGCCGGTCGAAGGGAACACGAGAACGACCTGGACCATCAGCTCACGAGCTTCACCTCGGGCTGCGATCGCTACGATCTTATGAATCGGCTGCAAGCGCGAGGCATCCCGGCGGGCGTGGTGCAAAAGGCTTCCGACCGATTCGACCACGACCCACAGCTCAAGGCTCGCGCCTACTACCTCGACCTTCCACAAAGTGAAATCGGTACCTGGCCGGTCGAAGGCTTCCCGGCCAAGCTCTCTCGCTCTCCTGCAGAAGTCGGCGGACTGACCGGTCGTGCCGCTCCCAAGCTGGGCGAGGACAATGCTTTCGTATACGGCGAACTGGTTGGTCTGAGCGCTGCAGAAATGAGCGCGCTGGCGGAGGACGGTGTCATTTGAGCCGGGATTATAACCTGCGCGCTTCGCTCGGCGGGCTCAGGACGCTGGAAATCGGCGATCAATTGGGCGACTATGCCGCGCTACTCCTCTCCGGCCTCGGGGCCGAAGTCATCAAGATCGAACCCCGCGGTGGGACCGCGTCACGCCGGATTGGACCGTTTGCAGATGGCAACCCTGACCCGGAGCAGAGTCTTTTCTTCTGGCGATACAACCTAAACAAGCAGAGCGTGACGCTGGAGGTCGACCATCTCGACGCGCAGCCGGCACTTTGCGCCTTGGCGGCCAGGGCCGACCTGGTGTTGCTCTCGGGAGAATTCGAGGTGGTCGCTCGGCGGCTGCCGCTGTGGCGCAAGCTTGCACAGCATAATCCGCGACTGATTGTCTGCACCATTACACCATTTGGTCTGGATGGACCATGGCGCGCGCTAAAGGCCACGGATCTGGTCCAGATGGCGCTCGGCGGGATCATGGCCGTGTGCGGTTACGACCCGGACCGTGAGGGACTATACGACACTCCTCCGATTGCGCCTGCTATGTGGCATTCCTATCATCTGGGCGGCGAATACGCGGCGATTGCAATAATGGCCGCACTGAACTTCCGCGAGTTGAGCGGCGAGGGCCAATTCATCGACGTCTCGATTCACGAGGCGGTCAACACCTGCACTGAAGTCGCGATTCCGACCTACGTGTACACCGGAGAGATCGTGAAGCGGCAAACCGCGCGGCATGCGGCGACCGTGATTACGCACGCGCGACTGTCGGAGAGCGCCGACCACGTTCTCATGCTTGCCAACCTGAGCCCCTTCGAACGTGAACTGCGCGCGCTTGGCGATCTCGCCGATCAGGTCGGCATTCAGCACGTTCTCGGAACGCCGGAATTCAAACAACTGGAAAAAGACGATCGCGTAGCCGCGGCTATCTATCGCAATGATCTGCTGATGGAAGTAGTAGCGAGCCTACCCGCGGAGGAAATCTTTCATCGTGCGCAGGCCCAAGGTCTCGCCTGGTCACCGATTCGGCGCCCGGAGGACAACCTCGGGGATCCGCACTTTGCCGCGCGGACCAGCTTTGCGACCATCAACCACCCCGAACTGGGCCGCGATCTGCGTTACCCCGGGACAGTCGCCAGCGACGGGGAGGCCCCGCACTTTTGCTTCGACCGCCGTGCGCCACGCCTTGGTGAGCACACGGACGAGGTACTGAGTCGCGCCGGCCTGGGGGACGCGGAGATTGCGAAGCTCCGGGACAAGAACCTTATCTGAGTCGCCACGATCAGAAGCCTTCGCCGAGCCTCACGATCTGTCCGGTTTCGAGTTCATTTGATACCCGACCAAGACAAGCCGCGGCGGTGCCTGCGCGGATAGCGAGCACCGGTCCACTGATCGGTCGGCTCGTGCTCTGCATAAATCAAGGTGGGGGTCAGGGCGAACGAAGCCGCGGTCGAGGGTGACGACGCCGACAGCGACTGGAATGGGCGTGCTCTGCACGTTAGCAGTTGCTGCCTGAATGATTCGGCATCGTGAGGTCGGTTGCCTATCTCGTACGCAAGAGCGCGTTCAATAGCAGCGACGAGCTTCGGGTTCAGATCGGGACAATAGTTTCGCAGCGGTGGAAAACGAAAAGGAGCCTCGGTCGTGGGATCGCGACCGGAAAGTGCTTGATATATCGTCGCCGCGAGAGAATACAGGTCCGATCGAGGTTCAGGTCGTCCTGCGTATTGCTCCGGCGGCGCATAACCGTGAGTTCCGACCATGGTGACCCTGGTGTTGGCGACGAAATGCCGCGCAATACCAAAATCAATCAGCTTCAACCGCCCGTCCGTGGTGGTCATCAGGTTGGATGGTTTCAGATCGCGGTGAAGCAGCGGCGGCCTGCGAGCGTGTAGGTACCGCAGTGCTTCCAGAACCTCAAGGGCGACCTCGAGCACCCGGTCGGCTGGCAGCTTGCCGTCGCTTCTTGTGAGTTCATTCTCCAGGGTTGTGCCGTCGATAAACTCCATCACCAGATAGTGATGATTCGTCTCGCTAAAGCAGTCGAAGACTTGTGGGATATGCTGATTGCTCAGTTGCGCGAGAATGTCGGCCTCGCGTTGAAATGCGTCGACTGCCTTCCGCTGCGCCTCCTGGCTGGTAAAACCGTCTACCATCTCGGCTAGCGCACAAAAGCGCGCTCCGAGCCGGAGGTCTTCTGCAGCATAAGCGAGCTTCATTCCCCCGCCGCCGAGCATCCGGACAATGCGATACCGTCCGCCGACGATGGCATTTGGGGCGATCATCGAAAAAGGCTCTTCAGATCACTCCTGGCGAAACCGTCTGCTGCCATAATGCTCCGCGACGGCGCATGCTCTCAAGCGGCGACTGCGGCAAGACTGACGAAGAGTGCCGATCTCGACCCACTCAAGACAACCGCACCTTGAACCGCATGGGCGTAGTCGAACTCGCGCTGCTAAACCGCAAACCCCGGTTCAAATCGAAAAGGAGCTGAAGGAAACTGCTGACCGACTCTACCAAGAAAACTTCTGTCTGAGAGTTAAGCGGCTACCTTTCTGATCTCGACTTCAAACCCGAGATTTCGGAGGCGTTGCGTAAGCCGCGCCGCCGCCCGTTCGTGATCCAGGCGCAGAAGGTAAAGTGAACCGACTTCCCTATACGGGACAGGGTCGCGAACCACGTAATAGGCAGCGGTTAGAATCGAAGCCGCTACCGCGATGATCGCCTTCTTGGGTCCGCGCCGCGACTTGATCCTAAGAAACTGCGAGCGCAGATAGCCGTCTTGTTTGCGGCTGGCAGCCCAAGCCGATTGCACCAGCACGGTCTTGAGCCACGGCGCGCCGTCGCGCAGGGTCCGCGACTTCACCTTGCCCGCGCTTTGGTTCAGCCCCGGGCACAGGCCCGCCCACGATATCAGGTGCCCGACGGTCGGGAAGCGCGTCATGTCCACGCCGATCTCGGCCACAATCACGCTCGCCGCGGTCGTGCTCACTCCCGGGATGGTTACGAGTCGTTCGATGACCGCGCGAAAGGATTCGAGCGCAGCCTCGATCTGCGCCTCAAACTCGCCCACGGTCTTTTCCAGGTGCTCGACCATGTCCAGATGCTGCTTGAGAAGGAAGCGATGGTGGCGGGTCACACGCCCGTGCAGCGCCTCCGCCAGGGTCTCCCGCGATGCGGCAAGACGCTCGCCGGCCAGCGCCGCCAGCTGGTCCGGATTTTGCTCGCCCGCGATTATCGCCCGCAGCATGCGCCGCCCGCTGGTACCGAGCACGTCGGAGACTACCGAACCGAGCTTGATATTGGCGTCTTCAAGCACCTTTTGGATGCGCTGCTTGTGCTGTACCACCTCCCGCACCAGCTGTTTGCGCGTGCGGGTTAGGTCGCGCAGCTTCTGGATCGGCCCGGGCGGAACCAAGCTCGAGCGGATGAGCCCGTGGGCGAGCAGGTCAGCAATCCAGGTCGCGTCATTTACATCGCTCTTGCGTCCGGGGACGTTTTTAATATGCGCCGCATTGGCCCGCACCAGCTCGAACTCACCCTCCAGCACATGCCACACCGGCTTCCAGTACACTCCGGTGGCTTCCATAGCCACGTGCGTGCAGCCCGCTTCCCGCAACCAGTCCGCCAGCGCCAACAACCCTCGCGTGGTGGTCGGAAAGCCTCGCACCTCGCGCACTACTGGAGCTCCGGTCATCACCCGCCGGCATGCCACCACCGTGTCCTTGTGCACGTCCAGCCCCGCACATCGTTCATGCATCACATTCATTCCCGCACCTCCTTCGCACACGCCGTCGGCGTGAAGCCCGCGTCATCGAACTCTACCAACCGTGCTCCGGGACCTCTCGGTCCGTGGCAACAATCAAGGGTGCTCGCCAGGCTTCGGGTCAAACCACTCGTCGGGCTGCGAGCACCACTGAGTAAACCGACCTCGGTGCCGGCAGCGTGCTCTGCACGGCTTAGCACGTTTCATCGGTCAGGGTGCGCCCAGCGCATCAATCAACTACTCAGAGAACTTCCACGTGTCGTCCGCCTCGCCACTTATGCGCCAACGCGGCATTACGATTTTCGGGTCGTTGGTTTCCTCGAATAGCACCGTGCAGGGTAGTCCTATCGCGACCTCCGCTTCGGCATTAGTCAGGACTCCGGCCACCCGCGTGACGGTACCGTCGGCCTCCTTGCAATCGTCGAGTTCAATGATGGCAACCACGTAGGGGACCGAACTCACGAACGCCCCGACAATCGGCTGCACCACGACAACGTAGCTGTGGATCACTCCTTTGCCCGCGGTTTCGAACCATGAGATCTCCATAGCGGTACACTTGTCACACGCGGGAATGTTTGGTGGAAACCATTTGTGGCCACATCGCTTGCACTGCCGCACCAGGTACCTGTGTTGACGCGCGGCCTCCCACCATTCGCGGGTATCCGGATCGGGCAGGATACGAAGCTTCGAGTAGTCAATCGTTACCGCCATCGATGAAGTCCTCCTCCCCGGTCACGCAGCCATGCCACGCAGGACCAGACAGCTGCCCATGTTCTCCCATCCCCATGCCATTCCGCAGCAGATTTTCGCCTTTCTGAGCTGGCGGCAGCCTGCGCTGCGATCATAGCTGTGCTTCCCTTCGCGCCAATCGGGACACGCGTCGTCGGCGCGATGGCGCAGCTGGCGCACGTTCTCGATCACCATCTGCACGCCATGGGTGTAGCCCTCCGACAGGTGTCCGCCCGATAGATTGCTGGGCAATTCGTGATCGATCTGGAGTCGTCCACCCTTGACAAATTCGCCCGCTTCGCCGGCGCGGCAGAAGCCGTTCGCCTCGAGCTGGATCAGCGTGGTGAAGGTAAAAGCGTCGTAGCAGGAGATGAAGTCCACGTCGCGATGAGTGATGCCAGCCATGCCGAATGCCCGCTTCCAGCCGTAGTTCCCGGCGACGTAATGGAGGACCGGGCGCGAGTAGTTCCACTGCGGGCTCTCGGTCATGGTGCGCGCATAGCCGCCCATTATGAACACGGGTGGATGGCGCAGGTCGTAGGCGCGCTCGCGCGAGGTCACGATTATCGCGGCGGCGACATCGGTCTCCTGACAGCAATCGAGCAATCGAAACGGTTTGACCACCCATCGCGATCGTTGATGGTCATCGATTGTAATTGGCGAACGATGAATCGCCTTGGGGTTGAGGCTTGCGTGATAGCGATGCGCGACTGCGATTTCCGCGAATGCCTTGGTGGTACAGCCGGTATCCCGCAGATACCGCATCGCGGACATTCCAAAGCGCTGCGCGGGCGTGGTCCAGCCCCAGCCCATGTTGAACTGGTTGTCGCCCTCCGCATTCACAGCAGGAATCGGTCCCCCCGGAATCTGTCCACCCATCCGCCGCCCCGACCGTCCATTCATCGAGCGGAAGCACACGATCGTTTTTGCGTAGCCTGCCTCGATGAGTCCGATCGCGTGCGCGACCAGGGCCTCAGTGCTCGAGCCGCCTCCGAGAATGTCCAGGCAGTAGTTCAATCGCAGCCCAAGCGCGGTCGCCACGTGTCCCGAGGTCGTCGAATCAGCGGCCTGGTAGCTGGTCATGCCATCGATGTCCGATGGCTTGAGACCAGCATCGGCCATCGCGTTGCGAACTGCTTCGCAAGCCATCGAAAGCGTGGTGCGGTTCGAAGGCCGCAGGTGCGGTGTCTCACCCACTCCCACGATGCAGTACTTGTCCGTCAGTGCTCCCATCGATGCTCCCTTAAGCGGAATGATGTTTGCGAACTATTGTGGAGCGCGTAACATAGCTCTACTCGCGTCCGCAAACTTCACCTTGAAATCCTTGTCGAAATTCGACCCCCCGGTTACGGACGAACCGAGTTCCACAAATCGCAATGGTGCACGCTGGCGAAATCCGACTCGTACTGGATAGTCCCGGGGCTCAGCGAGAGGATGCGCGGCTCGTCCGCGTGAAAGCGCTCCCATTTCGGAGCGGCTCCCCCCGGCTCGCCCGTGCTGATGAAATCTATCCAATAACGCATCATCGACTCTGCCAGAGCACGCTGCGCGGGCGTTGCGATAGTTTTGGTCAGAACGCTTCCCAACACATATTGAATTTCCGAGCCGTGGTAGGCGCCGAACGGAAAGGGCGGACGCGGCACGAATACGTTGGGCGCATTCCGATCGTCGAATTCGTACTGGTAGACGGGAACCCAAGCAGACAGCAATTTGCCGGCCTTAAGAATTGGGCAGCTGAAGATCACGTCCCCAAAACCGGCAGCCGATGCCTGCGTCGGCGAGGGGTAGTCAGCGAGCGGATACGCGGCCAGCACGCGCTGCGCGTTGCCGCCGAATCGAGATTGCATCGCCGCGGTGAATTCCTGCGCGCTCAAGGCTTTGCCGCCGAAGGCGGCGAACAACGTGCCCTCATCACGATTCGAGCCATTGATGATTGGCACCTTGTTCAGGTGTCCTGCTGCAATGGCGTCGGCGGGTTGGCTGGGAATCAGGTGGCCATCCACCACCGGAAACCAGACGCGCGTCCCCACAGTGATGGGGCTTGCGGGAATCGCGTTCAAGACTTCCGCGGTCGACTTTGATCGCATGCACGCGGCCGAGTCGGAACACCCGAGCTTGGCGGCGAATTGGTCACCCCGGGTCTGGGCTTGGGCGAGCGTGGGCAGACGCAGGAATGGCCCGCTCTCGAGGATTGCGCGCTCGAAGAGCCCGGCCGCGGCAGGCGAGACCAGCTGAAGCCCGATACTGATCGCTCCAGCCGACTCACCGGCTACCGTTACCTTGCCTGGATCGCCGCCGAACGGCTCGATGTTATCCTTCACCCAGCGCAGTGCCGCCTGCTGATCCAATAGACCGTAGTTGCCTGAAAGCTGACCCGCATCTGCGCCATCGAGACTGCGATTGGCGAGAAAGCCGAAGGGCCCCAGCCGGTAATTGATGGTGACGACGATCAGATGTCCCTTCTCTGCAAGTTGACGGCCGTCGTACTGGGCACCCGACCCGACCAGGAAGGTACCACCATGAATCCACACCATCACCGGAAGCGCCTTGTCGGGCGTATCCGGAGCATAGATGTTGAGAAAGAGGCAGTTCTCCGAGCCAGCCACCCCTTGATCACGGATCCGGCTTTGCGCGCACCGGTTGCCGGGATTGGTCGCATCCAGAGCGCCGGTCCAACCCGCGGGTGGCTGCGGCGCGCGCCAACGCAGATCGCCGACCGGAGGGGCCGCGTACGGGATGCCAAGAAATGCGCGCACCTTGCCGTCAAGCTTGCCGCGAATCTCCCCCATCCGAATCTTGACCACCGGTGCGGACACCGGCGGGGCAGCCGCGCGGGCGGAACATAAGGGCAGCAGGCCGGTGGCGAAAACCAGCACGGCGAGCGACCTACGAGTGCCCCACCGTCTCCAGCCGATTTGTTCCGAATTTCGCTCTGGTGTTGTCAGACGAAACCTCCATCGCAGACCGCATATACAACAAAACGGTCCGGCTTTGCACCGTCACGAGCGACTACACTAGTGTTGCCGAAGGTCGCGGCCTATGGCAGCGCGGGTGAACTACGACGAAATTGCCGGCACCTTCGATGCCCGCTATACGGCAGGCCT
>DASXMJ010000086.1 GCA_036495685.1 Candidatus Binataceae bacterium
TGGTGCTCGACCTGGTACTGTTCCTGGACCTGGCCCATCGCGCAGGTATGCACGGAATCCAGGAGTGGCTCTCGTTCTTCTTCAAGGCACCGATGGTCGCAGCGGGACTATACCCGGAACACGACATTTTTATTCAGCTCATGAAACTCAAGAACACCCTTCGCTGGATGCGCGGTGAGGACCTGATAACTCACCTGGGGCTGGAATATTACGACTAGCGGCCGACCTGCCTTTTTCTGGAGCTCTGGTGCCCGGATTTATTTTGATAGCAATCGGCGGCGCGATCGGCAGCGTGGGACGCTACTACGCCTCGCGGTTTATCATGCTACTCAGCGGCGGCGTATTTCCATTCGGCACCATGTTCGTCAACATCAGCGGCGCGATCGCGATCGGATTCCTGGCAGCTCTGTCGGCGCCGGAGAGTCGCTTCTTTGTAAGCCCGCAAGCGCGACTGTTCTTCATGACCGGAATCTGCGGCGGATATACGACTTTCTCGACTTTCAGCCTTGAAACGATGGCGCTGATCGGCGATGGGCAATGGGTAGCTGCCTCGCTGAATGCGGTCGGCTCGGTTCTGTTATGTCTGGCCGCAGTGTGGCTGGGGAGCGTGGCGGCGCAATTGATGGGCCGGAGTGTGTAACGATGCACGTTCCACGGGAAGCGGTCTTGCTGCGAATTTTCATTGGCGAAGATGATCGGACAAAGGGCCGTCCGCTGTACGAAGCCATCGTCCTGAAAGCGCGCGAAGCCGGTCTGGCGGGCGCGACGGTCCTACGCGGCCCGATGAGCTTTGGCAAGAGCAGCACGCTGCATACCGCCAAGGTGCTGCGGCTGAGCGAGGACTTGCCGATCGTAATCGAGATTGTCGATACTCAGGAAAAGATCGATGCATTCCTGCCGGTGCTCGACCCGATGATGGGCTCGGGACTGGTCACGCTCGAGCGCGTGCAGGTCCTGCAGTACGGCGACAGCAACGGAAAGAACTGACCGGCGGAGCCAGCCATGGAGAGAAAATACCTCAACCCACCCACTCTGCTTCAGCCGCGCGGTTACACGCATGTCGTGACCGTCGCGGGCGGCGGCAAGATGGTCTTCATCTCGGGACAAGTCGCGGTGGACAAGGACGGAAAGCTGGTCGGACCGGGCGATTTGAAGACCCAGATCCGGCAGGCCGCGAGCAATTTGAAGCTCGCGCTGGAGGCCGCCGGAGCGACCCCCGCCGATATCGTCAAGACCAATACCTACATCGTCAACTACAAGCAGGCCGACTATTCGGCGCTGCGCGAGGCGCGCGCGGAGCTGTTCCCATCAGGAGAGCCACCCGCGTCGACGCTGGTCGGAGTAACCTCGCTCGCCGTCGACGGTCTGATGGTCGAGATGGAAGCGATTGCCGTGGTGAAGTGAGACTTAAAGCTTCGCCCCAGGACAACGCGCGGGTGGAAGCCGAGCACTGATTCCGAATCACCTCCGGTTTTGGTGGTCATCGCGGCATAGAAGTCCTTTCCGAGTCTCCCTCACGGAGGCGGCGGACCGCGGGCCGCTTTCTCCCGGGAAACCATGGGGAATTTGACTCTGGCGCCCGCCTTTGATGACTTGGCCCGCATGGCCGGCTACGACGAGTCCACCTATGGCGAGCGTATCGCGGATGTTTACGACGAATTCTTTACCACCCCCACCAACGCCACGGACGCGGTCGCGTTTCTCGCTTCGGTCGCGGGAAGCCGGCGCGTGCTGGAACTTGGAATCGGTACGGGCAGAATAGCGCTGCCGCTGGCTGCTCAGGGCCTCAAGGTTTCGGGTATCGACTCGTCCGCGAAGATGGTCGAGAAACTTCGCGACAAGCCGGGCGGGGACGCAATTCCGGTCGCGCTTGGAAACTTTGTCGACGTCAAAGTCCCGGGACAGTTCTCACTGATCTACGTAGTATTCAGCACCTTCTTTGGTGGACTGTTCACCCAGGAAGACCAAATTCGATGTTTCGATCGCGTCGCACGTCATCTCACATACGACGGTGTGTTCGTGCTCGAAGCGTTTGTACCGGACGTCTCCCGCTTCGATCGCGGACAGCGAACCTCGACCATCTATCTCGATAGCGAAACCGCGGTAATCGACTCGGCCAAACACGATCCGGTCACGCAGCGGGTCCATGCCGCGCACATGATCGTGAGCGAGGAGGGAAACCGCCTTTATCCGGTTCAGCTCCGTTACGCCTGGCCATCGGAGCTGGATCTGATGGCACGGCTGGCCGGCATGAGGCTGCGCGAACGCTGGGGTGGATGGCGCCGAGAATCTTTCAGCGCGCTCAGCCCCCTGCACGTGAGCGTGTACGAAAAAGTCCGTGTCGCGACCGGGCCATCGACAAGGGCGAAACCCCGTTACCGGGTTAAGCGCTAAAGCCGCCGCGGCAAACGCGGGCGTGCTTGACAGGTATCGTCATGAACGCAATCGAAGAACGCTTTCGCAAACAAACTGTCAAGTCCGCGCAACTCGCGGAACGCGCGGAGCAGGTGATGCCGGGTGGTGACACGCGCACCACCACATACCATCGGCCGTACCCGCTCGCTATCGATCGCGGCGAAGGGCCGTTTCTGTTCGACGTCGATGGCAACCGCTATATCGACTTGCTCGGAAATTACACCAGCTTGGTCCATGGGCATGCCTACCCGCCGATCGCCGAGGCCGTTGCCCGCGTCGCGCGCAACGGCACGGCGTGGCCGGCGCGGTCGCGGGCCCAAATCGAATTGGCAGAGCTGTTGTGCGAAAGAATCCCCTCGGTGGAGAGCATTCGGTTCTGCAACTCCGGTACCGAGGCCGGCATGCTGGCAGCGCAGGTTGCCCGTCATCTGACCGGACGCAAGTTGTTAGTGATGGCGCGCTACGGATACCACGGATCGTACGATGATCTGGAATTGGGCCTGCTTGGCCACAACGGCGAGCGCACTCTGCTCGGCGAATTCGGGCACGCCGACACATTCGAACAGCTGTTGGCGCAACGCGGATCGGAGATCGCCGCGGTATTTCTCGAGCCGGTGCTCGGCTCGTCCGGGGTGGTTGCGCCGCCAGAAGGCTTTCTGCAGCGGGTCGCGGACGCCGCCCGACGGAGCGGTGCATTGTTCGTGCTCGACGAGGTCATCACCCTGCGCCTGTCGGAAGGCGGCGCGCAGAAACTCTTTAAGCTCAGGCCCGACCTAACCATGATGGGTAAGATCATCGGGGGCGGCACGCCGGTCGGCGCACTCGGTGGAAGAGCGGACATAATGGCATCGTTCGATCCGCGGGAGCGCCACTCGTTGCTTCATTCGGGAACCTTCAACGGCAACGTGCTCACCTGCTCTGCAGGACAGGTCTCGGTGCGCGAGCTGACTCAGGAGCGCATCGACAAGATGGAAGTTCAGGCCAAGCGTCTCGGCGAAGAATTCAAGCACCTGGCGCGGCAGTCTGAAGTTCCCTTCTCCGTCCGGCAATTCGGTTCGCTGATGAATATTTTTTTCACTAATGTCGCGCCGCCGGCGACGATCGTTCGCGAGGATCTTCGGACGATGGCGCAATTTCATCTCGCCGCGCTCAATCACGGACTCTTCATCGCACCGCGCGGTCTGATCGCCCTATCGACGGTTATCGGCGACCATCTTGTAGAAGAGATCTGCGAACGCGTTTCCCGGGCAATAACGGACGTCGCGCGCCAGATGGCCTAAGCGGCTCCGCAGCGTTTCCCGGCGACGTCATTAGTCTAGTGACGCGCACGCGTCGTGTGTTTTTGGCGCCCACGCAACCTTCCGCTTCCTACTTAGGGCTCTAAACCTGTAGCGCCGAGGACCCATTGACAACACACTTTGCAGAGGCCGAACTAAAGAGCTGCCTTTCTCTCAGCGGGCTTGCGTCTTTAACGCGCGGCGGGCCGGCGCATCAGGCGATCGAGCGGATTCGCGAAGCCCTCAAGCTCATTCCATACCTTGCGGACTAGCTTACGGCGCTTGAGATGATTCATAACTTCGAGCCGGATCCCGTCGGGATCGTTGAAAAACAGCGCGTAGTAGTCGGGCGAGTATTCCGGCCACAGGCGCGGCCCCTCCACTTTGATTCTCATCGCGCGTAGCTTGCGCGCGACCTGATCGACGGCGACCCGGTTGGCGACTCGCACAGACAAGTGGTGTAGCCCAGGCGCATACGAATCATGTTTAACTGCTCGATGGTGCGCTGGGCGAATGGAGACCTGGAACCTACGATTGTAGTAGTGGCAGTGCGGCTCGCCACCGATTGCTGCCGTTCCCTTCTTGAATCCCAGCGCCCTCATCACCCGATCGTAAAAGCGGCGCGAGCGCGCAAAATCGCTTACCGTCAGATAGACGTGGTCGATGCCGATAAGCTCGGCCGCGGAGTCCGGTTTTGGAGCGGAACCGCCACGCCGCATCATGCCGCCTTGAGCTCGGAGGTGCAGTGCGCGCACTTGCTAGCCCCGAGGGGAATCTTGCTCAAACAGTAGGGGCAGTCCTTATCCGCCGGCGCGGGCGGCGCCGGACTCACGAGGCGAGTCATCTGCCTCACCAGGATGAACATCGCGAACGCCACGATGACAAAATCGATAATCGTATTGATGAAGGATCCGTAGGCGATAATCGGCACGCCTGCCGTCCTGGCCGCGGCCAGCGACGGAAAGGTTTTCTCCGACAAGTTGAGATAGAGACTGGAGAAGTCGACTTTGCCGAGTAGGGATCCAATCGGCGGCATGATCACGTCATTGACCAGGGAGGTCGTGATCTTGCCGAACGCGGCACCCATGACAAAGCCGACCGCGAGGTCAACCACATTTCCCCGCATCGCAAATTCCTTGAAATCCGAAAACATCGACATGGTTCAGTGGCCTCCTTGCCAGTTATCGAGTTCATGTCACATAGCAATCGAATCCTCGTTGCGCGAGGGTTTCACGTCTCGCCACAGAGAGCACCGCTGTTAGAAAATTGTGCGTCGCGGCTACCTTTCACCTCTGTGTCTTGCCAGCTCAGCTCCGGACCCAGATGACGCTGCTACGGATGGAACTTGACCAGACCGCTTCGCGCGTCTTGATATGCGCTTCGCCCTGACTATGCGCCAATGCTTTGAGCTTCCCTTCGAGTTGCGCGTCGCGGCTCGTCGGGAGGTGCTGTTTCGCCTGCTGGACGCGACCTGGACGTCATCGCGTCGGTCGCTGCCATGTTGAGACTCCGCCTGGAGCGGGAGCCCTAGCCCCGGCCCGTTGCTCGCGCAGTGAGTGCCGTCAAAGCCTTTTCGCTCTGACGGCTGCTACGATACTGTATCGGTTGCGGTGCGATCACGGGCCATGCCTGGGGAAGGAGACTGGTCATGTCGAGCAATGGCAAATCCAAGACGATTCATGATCGCCTGGGCCATCCGGTAATCGATGCGGACGGGCACTATTTGGAATTT
>DASXMJ010000087.1 GCA_036495685.1 Candidatus Binataceae bacterium
AGCTCATCATCCGCACCATCGAGTACGCCGGGGGCAACAAGACCCGGGCCGCCGAAATTCTAGGCGTGGCGCCCAAGACTCTCTATAATCGCTTGGAGCGCTACGAAGAGCACTGAACATCTTGAAACAGAGAGCGGGGAATCTCAGCGCGGCTTCGCCTGATATTTGCTGATGCGTCCGCGAGCACGATTCACGGTCGCCTTTTTATTTCTCCAGATCATTCCAATCATCGCAATTGGCGTGGTCACGCTGGCCTACACCCTCAAGACCGTCATCGATGAGGTCGTTGAATCAAGCGACCTCATGACACGCCAGGTCTACGAGCAGGTCCGGCTGGGGCTCGAACACGGGAAGGGAGACGCGGTGACGGTATTGCAGCACGACGATGCCTTGCGCGAGTTGCTCGGCTCAATGCAGGCGTTCGGTCCCGCGGTAGTAATCGCGCGCATCACAGATGCAAATGGCAAGATTCTGGTTGCCGCGGGTGATGGCAGCGAGGGGCAGTTCCAGCCGCACCTGCCCTCGATCGAAGAGCTAGTGCAAAAGGCTTCGCGGTGGTGGCCATTCGCCTTACTCGCGGCCGCTTCAGGAAACGACCTCTACGCGACCGCGCGTCCCTTCGACGTCGATGGCAAACCTTTTGGTACCATCTATATCGGCGTTACCCTTTCTTTGCTCGCAGATCGACTGGAGCGGCTGGGACTGGCATTCGCCCTGATCGTAATCGCCGACGTTATCCTCACGCTGCTGGCTACCGCTTCGTTGCGAAGACTTTTGTTCCAGGAGATGTGGCCGTTTCCTGCCGTTTCATGGAGCGCGCGGGTGACCGAAAGTCTTCCCCCTCCGCCAGCTCAGCAAGACGAACTCAGCGGATTGGCCGAACGATTCAACCGTCTCTCGCGCGAAGTACACTCTGAACACAATCAATGGGAGACTGGACGCAGCAATGTCTTCGATATAGTTCGCTCGATCCACGACGGTGTCGTGCTGGTGGACTCGGGCGGCTCGTTGTTGTTCGCGAACCGCGAAGCCAGAGTTGTTCTGGGATTGGATAACACCCCCGCAGTCGGAGGCCGCCCGCTCGGGGTCCTGCTGCGCAGAAACCATCCCCTGGCAGCGATGGCCGAAGCGGCGCTGGAATCCGGTTCCGAAGCGCAGGACGTGCCGATGAATCTCAGCGGCAACGGAGACAGAGACGGCGGGTCCATGCTGATTTCGTTTTTCCGGCTCGGAGCCGCCCGTAAGCCCGTCGGCCTGCTTATCTTGTTGCGCGACATGAATGCGGTACAGGAACTCGAGAGCGTGGTGGATCACTCGACCCGGTTGGCGCGGCTGGGCGGTCTGATCTCAGGAGTCGCGCATCAACTCCGCAGTCCGCTGCATGGAATGAATCTGCGCCTGGAGTTACTGCGCGAAGACGCCATGCGCGGCAACGACATCGAAAAGCATATCAACCGCCTGCGCGGCGAGGTCGAGCGTCTCGATCAGTCCGTCGAAGCGCTGCTTCGATTCATGCGCCCGCAGGAGCTTAAGCTCAGCCGTTTTCTGGTAAATGATTTGCTGACAGAAATCGCCAACCGAATGAAGCGTGAGCGCATTTGCTTCGCATTCCAATTCTCTGCTGAACACCCGGTGGAGGCTGACCGCGAGATGCTGGCCGAGGCTTTTACCAACCTGATTCAGAATGCGATGCAAGCAATGCCTGAAGGGGGCGGCATAACCATCTCGACGGCAGAAAAAGACGCGATGGTCGAGGTCGAAATTGCCGACCACGGAATCGGAATCGCTCCAGAAAATCTTGAGCAGGTCCTGAATCTGTACTTCACGACCAAGAAGGGCGGGAGCGGATTGGGTCTCCCACTGGCGCTACGGGCGATCGAGCTCAACCGCGGAGTCCTTAAGATCGATTCTCGGGTAGGCGAAGGAACCACCTGTCGGATCCGGCTTCCACTTGCTTCAGATGCGCCTCTACAGGTCTCTTCGACCGCGGTTTGAATCGGGGCCCGCGACTTTGATTGCGAGACGCTGGCTGGTTTGTGTAGGGATCGCCGCCCTTGCGGCGCTCGTGATAACCGATTGCGGAACCGGGTGGCGTCCCGCTAGGCCACCCTCCCCTGCACCCGTCGAAACCCCGACCCCGACCTCCACCCCGACTCCAACACCCGAGCCGACGCCCGCCGCGGAAGGCAATGAAGCGGCCGCGGCCGCCGCCAACGAAGCCGAAGAGAAAGCGCGACAAGCAGCTAAGAAGGCCGCCGAAGCTGCCCAGGCGGCGGGAGAAGCGTCCACCGCGGCCGGCGAGGCGGCAAAAGCGGCAGCCAAAGCAGTTGCCGCTACCAAGATACGCCGCAGCGCCCATCACGCCACACCAAGGGAATCCCCTCGGGTAGTGGTCTCGCCAACACCCATGCCAAGCGAAGCCGAAACGCCCGCGGCCGAACCGTCTCTAGCGACCTCGGTGGTGTCGACTGCGGGCTCAGAACAATCTCAGAAACAAATCGACCAGCTTGCAAACCAGGTCAAGAACATCGACCGCACCAAGCTCGGCGGAGCCGATGCCCAGCGGTATGACATGGTTGCCGGTCTTCTGGTGAGTGCACGCACAGCATTGTCCAAAAACGACTACCTGGCGGCTAACAGCCTGACCAAAAAGGCCCAACTTCTCGTCGGGCAGATTGGGCACTAGGGGTCAGTTCGACCAAAAGGAACATGCGCCCTGGATTTCCTGAATTCAATGCTGAAGATTACCTTGGGCCCCGGTAGGACCAGTTGCCGCTCTTACCGTGTAGATTTTTCATTCTCTCAAAATCAGTCAGGAGCGAATCGCTTTATTTTGAAGGCGTTTTCGCTGGTATAGGGTTTGCTCGTTGCCCCTTACTTCGATTGCAAGGGGCAATGGTGATGGATGAATGGAGCCTATCTACCGGTTCAACGTTCGCGGCCCGCAGTATCTCAGGATCCGCGGAGTTAGAGCGATGTTATAATAACCGATGGGTCAGCGAGCCGGAACGAAACCTAATGTTGGCGGTGCTCGAGGACGCGATCCGATGTTACCTCGGATATCGGGATGGCGACCAGACCGCGATGAACCGGCTGTTGTTTGCTGACGCTCGTGACTGGATAAACTCGCCAAGCCGGTACAGCATCTTTGCTTTTCGCAATCTCTGCGAAATCATCGGAATCAATCCCGATGCTTTGAAGCGCGAGTTACATCGAGTCCGGCGTGGCACGTCGCCCCGAAGCGTGACGTTGCAGAGGACCTTCGATGTTCGGAGTCCTTCGCTGTCGAACACTCAGTCGCGGGTGACAACTTCTGCGCGAACCCGTCGCGCGCATGCTCCGATGGTCGCGCTCGCTAACCGGCCCCGTCCCGAGATCGCGACCGCATGATGCATGCCAGGAATCCACGGTCGAGGAGGTAGCCATGAACTTGATCAAAACGATTGTTCCGGCGGCGGTTCTTGCCATCGTTTTCACAGTTCCCGCATTTGCTCAAAGCGCCGGTGAGTCGATGCATGAGGCCGGCCAGGAGATGAAGAGCGCCGGCACCGAAACCTGGCACGCGGCCGAGAATGCCGGCAAGGGCACCGCCACCGCAGTTCACGACACCAGCATAACTGCCAAGGTCAAGGAGAGTCTGCACAAGGACGAGGCGACCAAGGGTCAGGACATTCATGTGTCAACCACTGCCGGTGTCGTAACCTTGAAGGGCAACGTCTCATCGCCGTCGACCGCTACGCGCGCCCAGGAGCTCGCGGAAGGTACGAAAGGCGTCAAGAGCGTGAACAACGAGCTTGCGGTCTCCAGTTCGTCATCTTCCAAGATGGAGTAGCCATAACTGGTCTCGGCCGCCCTTCGATGAAGCGGCACCAAAATGGGAGCGGTGATGTGGCTTCGCAGAAGCAATCACCGCTCCCGCAAATTCCGCGCCCGGACGAACCAGGGCTCCCGGTATTCGATCATTTTTTGACTTTGAGATGCGACTGTGGGCTGTACTACGCGCCGGCCGCGTAGTGCAGTCCCGGTCCTCTTACTCAAAACCAGTGGGTGGTTTCCTCGGCGTTTGTGAACTATCGCCCTTGCAAATGCAGCGCTGATCAGGTTCGCCAATATCATTGCATCGCAAACTGTCTGACCTGGCTATCTCAATGATTGGCCGCCCACAGGCACTTTGCCACGCGGACGAAAAAGCAATGCTAGTTCCCGAGGCCCCAACCTGATATGTCCAACCCAGTCCTGATTTCCCTAGGGAAGCTTCAAACCGGGGTCACTCTATAAAATGCAGATCTCGCTCCCAGCCGCCGAGAAAGTCGGCGAGGCGCTCAAACAACGTGGCGAAACCGTCGCTGTCGCGGAGTCATCCTCCGGCGGACTCATCGCCGCCTCTCTGTTGAGTGTCCCGGGTGCTTCGGCTTACTTCATCGGCGGGGCCGTGTTTTACACGAGAAAATCGCTCAAGGAGTTACTCGCGCTGCGCGACGATCAGTTCGCGCAAATGCGCGGCCTGACCGAATCGACCGCAACTCTTCTTGCCAATGCAATCCGGGAGCGCCTTTCAACGACTTGGGCGGTCGCCGAGATCGGCGCCAGCGGACCCACTGGAAGCCGTTATGGCGATCCGGCCGGCACCTCCTGCATCGCCGTAGTAGGGCCACAGCATGGAGCACGGTCGGTCAAAACCAACCAGTCTGATCGCGCCGCCAACATGCAGGTTTTTGCCCAGTCAGCGTTAGATCTGTTGGCGCAACTCGTCCTCCAGGCGTAGCGCAACTCATTAAGTCGGCCAGTCAAACTGGCGCGGGTCTGACGTCCAAGCAACGCGTGGACTTTTCATCGTCGCGGCTCAAGGGAGGAGCGACCAAAACGCAGATCGCTCCTCCAGCTCGGTGAAGTGACGAGCGGCCCCTCACTAAAGGTCGGAATCTTCTATCACGATATTGATACGCCGATTTTTGCGCCTTCCCTCGGGTGTTTCGTTTGAGGCTATCGGATGGTATTGGCCAAAAGCCTCCGCCACCAGAGTCGAGGGATCGACACCCAGGGTCTGCAAATGGCGGACAACGTTTGTTGCCCGATTCGCGGAAAGCTCCCAGTTGGTCGGAAAGCGGGCACGGAGGGTGGCGGCAACCGGCAGGCTGTCAGTAAAGCCCTGAACTACGACCCGTTTTCCGTTGAGGCCTTGCAAGGACGGGGAAACCTTGTTGAGCGCGTCTATCCCGTGCGCGCCGACCTCCCATCCCCCCTCCGGAAAAAGGATTTCGTCAGCCATGGTCACCTCGATGCGATTCTTGAACTGCTTGACCTGGACCTGGTCACTCTTAATCTCGGCCTCCAGGCTCTTATTCAGATTCTCATAGGTATCGTTCATATAGAGCGCCTGCTCATCCTGTGGAAGCGGCTGCTGATACTGTGGTTGCGTCGCGCAACCGGCCACGAGCCATACGACCATCAGCACCAAGGGTAGTTTTGATCTCATAGTCTTCACCGGCCCACGTCGAGCTTCACCTATACCTGCTAAATCTTCTGAAATTTAGCCTGGTACAAGCTCCGTACATGGGCGCGCACCGCTCGCAGGCGCTCGGCGCTTGCAGGGCGCTTCATTTTCTGCTATCAAATCTGCATATATGCATCTGGAGACAGCCACTCCTCATTCGAGCACCCTTCGAAGCGCGCGTGCTACTGCGCTGCGCCAGCTGGCAGCCATGGGCTGCGCTCGTTTTGACCTCGGAGTACTGCGTGCACACGGGGTGATGCTGTTGTATGAATCGCTGACCGCCCCCCAAATTCGTGCAAGATTCGCGTGGCTACGACGGGAGAACACCCGCCGGGCGCACATCTTCGTGCGCCCCCATGGTCTGTCGCGACTGACACTGGTCGACGACCTGAGCAGCAGCGCGCTCAACTCCATGAAACGCGGCGGCTTCGCACCGACGCTGGTGGTGGAGACTTCGCCAAGAAACTTTCAGGCCTGGTTGAAACATGCGCGCGTGTTCCCGAATCGCGAGTTGAGCACCGTCGCCGCACGCGAACTTGCGGCACGCTTCCAGGGTGATCCGTCGAGCGCTGACTGGCGTCATTTCGGACGCTTGGCAGGGTTCATCAATCAGAAACCGAATCGGCGCTTGCCCAGCGGCCTGCAGCCTGTCGTACAGCTGCGCGAGTCCTCGGGAGTGGCGTTTGCTAAGGCGTGCCGGTTCCAGGTCGAAGTGGAGCGGATGGTCGAACAAGCACGCCTTGTGCAGCTCGCGCAAGTGCGCTTGTGCTCGTCCTCCGATCGGCACACCCAGCGGACTCTGGCCGATTTTCATCAACATCCCCGCTACCGGGGTGATCTCCACCGCGCTGACATGGCGTGGGCCAGCTACGCGGCCAGGCATGGCGTCTCGGCCACGGAGATCGCCGTCGAAATCTGCGGGGCACGCGACTTGTCCAAAAAAGGCGGTATCCGACGACAGGTCGCCTACGGGGAACGCACCGCCGCAAAGGCAATTTCCAACCTGGCCGCAACCACCATGGCGACAGCGGCCTTGGTCTACGCGCCGAGCGCCTGAATTAGCTGTGAAGAACTCTAAGTCGAAGGAGTACTGATATGTCGTTGAATCGAGTGATGGTAATCGGAAACCTGGGCGCTAATCCGGAGCTTCGTTACCTGCAAAGCGGACGGGCAGTAGCAAACCTCTCGGTCGCAACTAGCGACTTCTATGCCGACCCGCAGGGGCAAAAGCGGCACACCGCGGTTGAGTGGCACAGGGTTGTGGTATTCGGCAAGCTCGCTGAGAACTGCCACCAATACCTCCAGAAGGGACGGCAGGTGTACGTGGAGGGCCGCTTGCAGACCCGGTCTTTCGAGATCGCCGGCGGAGACGGCCGCAAGGGCAAGCGCACCGAAATCCTCGCCACCCGTGTGCAGTTCCTCGGGCGCGCCGCAGCGGGGGAGGAGCCGACCGACGATAGCGGCGCAGGAGTGGCAAGCTCCGAGGACTGAAAGGCCATTCGCCCAGACGCACCGTGAACCTGTCTGGTCAGAGCAAAAAAAGATGATCCAATCGGGACCCTGAACCTCGGGCTCCATCGGTCTTCGCACCCGGTCGGCACACATCAGCCCTTAGTATGCGCTAAGTGAGTCTGGGCGTGCCCCGAATCGCGCCGGGGAATGTTGCGGCACCCGGCTCGCGAGCAAACGCGCAAGGATTTCGGGAATTTCGAATATCGCGCGATTGTTGATCGCGCGCACATGCTCGCGGAACGAGGCGAGCCGATCGGGGTCGAGCATCGGAAGAATTCCGGCCGCGACCTCGGCAAACGAGTGGAGGACCACCCCGAGCTGGTTTTCCACGATCCAGTCGGTGTTGAAGCGCTCCTGGACCATCGTCCAGGAGTTGCGCTCAACGACCACCGGCAGTCCCATGACCAGCGCTTCGCTGATACTGCCGGGTCCGGGCTTGCCGACAAAGTAGTCCGCAAGCTGCATGAACCGGGGAATGTCGTCGCAGAACCTCTCGATCCGAAATGGGAACGGCAACTTTAGCTCGGCGACGCGCTCACTCAGTTGCCGATTGTGCCCACACATGAAGATGAGCTGGGTTTTCAGTCCTGCCGCCGCCACCCGCCGGGCAACGGTCAGCATCTGTCGCGACCCGTAACCACCGAACATCACCAGACCGGTCGGCAGGTCCGGATGTAATCCCAAGCGCACACGCTCCCCGGCGCGGGGCACGGGTGCGCGATTGTAGAACTCAGGCCGCACGATCATTCCGGAAGTGCGAAATACCCGATCCTTCGGATGGCCCATCGCGAGCGCCTGGTTCATGGCGGCCTCGGTCCCGCAAATCAGGTACTGCTCCTGCCTCTCTATCCAGAAATGCGGCGGGTAATCGGCCAGGTCAGTGAGGATGGTCACGACCGGGGTCGGCGGGCGACCGAGCGCCTCGTCGGCAGAGCGCAGGCCTTCAAAAATTTCGCGGTTGAAATTCGGGATCACTGAAACCACCAGGTCCGGCGGATTGTCGATCCAGTAGCGTTGCAGCATAGCAGTCGCCTGCACATGCATGCGCCGAATCAGCGACTGGACTACCCGCAGCATGGGGCCGGTTCCGATGGTCAGTCCGTAGCGAAGCATCCGATTGTAAAACTCCTCCACGCGGACGCGGGTTACCTTGCGAATGAAATCGATAGGCTCCAGAACTTCGCGCAGATTTATCGTTTGAACGTCCCACGGGCGCTGCTGCTGCTCGAGTATCGACTTGAGGCCGGCGGCCGATGCCCGATGGCCTCCGCCCGCGTTGAAGAAAATGAGGTCAATGCGGGGCCGCGGCTCCCATGGCGGAGGAAGTGTAAGAAACCGACCCATCATCCCATCCCCTTTGAGACACTGTGGGTTTGCGCGGACCAACGCAGCAAATTCAACTCGCCGCCCCGCTCCTCGATCAGCGCCGTCCGGCTCTGCACCCAATCGCCGTCGTTCAGGTAGAGAATCGGTCCAATCATGCGTTGGTCGGGGCGATGGGTATGCCCACAGATGACACCATCCGCCCGATGTTGCCGCGCACCGTGCGTCACGCGCGCGTCGGGAAAATCGACCAGCTGATGAACCGCGAGTTTGAGCCGGCGGCGAAGTACTCCAAGCTTCGAACCGCTCTCGGGATTGGAATGTATGACGTTGCGGTTATACCAAAGATTTATTTTGAGCGCGTTCGAGTAGCCGATACTGCCCACCACCGAAAACCAGCGATTACCGTGAATCGGACTGTCGAACTGATGGCCGTGAATCACCAACATGCGGCGGTTGTCGGCGGTGCGATGCAAGAAAAACGGATGACATTCGACCGCGCCGAAAAGCATCCGGACCAGCTCGCCGTCATGTTCATCATGATTTCCGGGAATAATGACGATCCGGGTACCGCGCCGTCGCCACGACCAGATTTCCTCGACCACCGCGGTCTGATCGGGCGTCCAGCACCACCCGGGACCCATGTTCCACCCGTCGATGATGTCGCCAACCAGGAACAGATTTTCGGCGCGATGGCCGCGGAGAAATTCGAGCAGGGCTTGCGCTTTGCAGCGCGCGGTTCCCAGATGAAAGTCGGAAATCCAGATGGAGCGGTATTCGCGGGTTGGTGGTTTGGGCAATGGCAGAGGGCTGGCGGAAGTTTCCGCGGAATCCGGCCGCCTATGACCAAGCAACCGATCCATCGCGACGCTGCTCCATCAGTGCCCCCGACCCGTCACCTCGATTACAGTTCGCACACCGATCAAATCACAGCGCGCTCCGCGAAGCGCCGCAGTTCTTTGAATTGTTGACTAGGAGAAAGTTATTAAATGATTAATCGTCCTGCGACCGACTTTCCTTACCGATGTTCGGGAGACGGTTACGTCTTTCGGACGGAGTTGTGTTCACGAGGCTGCCCCGCCACCTTCGCAACCGAATTGGCTCCTCTCGTCCGGCGTACCTCATGGGAGGGCACGAATAGCGCCACGCGTACCAGAATCATGAGGATCGGCGAGGTAATTCTTTGGAAACGCCTTGGCCATCGTCGCGCGCGCCTGGGGCGGCGGGAATCCACGAGTCGGCTCGAGGGCGGCACTATGGAATATCGTGTAGGGCTGCAATATAATGCATATCGTGGCGCGTACCTCAAAAGCTCCGGAGGTGCCTGCCGAGGGCGGAGCGGATCCCACAAGCTCGTCCTCGCAGTACCTTGCGACCCTGGGTCGCAAAGTCCGTGATGCGCGTGCAAGGCACGGCATGACGCGGCGCATGCTGGCGCACGACTCCGGAATTTCGGAGCGTTACCTCGCACAGCTGGAGAGCGGGCTTGGGAATTTTTCGATTGTCCTGCTGCGCCGCTTGGCCAAAGCGATCGATGTGCCGGTCGCGGAGCTGGTGAGCGACGAGCCACCGCACCCGGTCGCGTACAGTCTGCTGGTGGAACGCTTGCGGCGCCTCAAGCCCGCGGAGCTCTCCCAGGCGTCCGCACTGCTGACGCAGCGCTTCGGAGATCGGAGCGGCCGCGCCGAACGCATCGCGCTCATCGGTCTGAGGGGCGCCGGAAAGAGCACGCTTGGCGCCGCGCTTGCCAAACACCTGGGCTGGCGCTTCCTGGAGATGAGTCGCGAAATCGAAGCCGAAGCCGGAGTTCGCGTGGCCGAAATCTTCGATTTGTGGGGCCAGGCCGCCTACCGGCGCTACGAACGCCGCGCGCTCGAACGCATCGTTCATATGCCGCCAAAGATAGTTCTGGCAACCGGCGGCGGCCTCGTCTCCGAGCCGGCGACGTTCGGACGTTTGCTGGATTCGTTTTTCGCAATTTGGATTGAGGCCTCTCCCGAGGAGCACTGGGACCGGGTAATTCGGCAGGGCGACCAGCGAGTCGCGGTTAGCGGCGACACCGAGGCTTTGGCCGACATGCGCCGGATCCTAGCTCAACGCCATCCGCTTTATGGCAGGGCCGATGCACGCCTGCAGACCCGCGGCAAAACCGCGCGGCAGTCGCTCACGGAATTGATTAATCTCACTCGAGCCCACGTTGACCAGGCGCTGCCTAAGCAGCGAGTGCCATGATATGCCGAGGTCGCGTCACCAACCGGGCGAGCCCGGTCCGAAGTTGCCCGTGGCCGCAAAAACGAAGCCCCAATCTCTCTTTAGAAGCAACTGCTGGAGGTTTGCTTCTCGGAGTCTAGATATGCATTATAATACATACAACGCCACCAGCTTTCGATGATCGATTTTCGCACCGAGCCGGCAAGATATCGCCATTGGAAAATGACCTTTGCGGGTCAGGTGGCGGTCCTCGCCATGGACGTGGACGAAAATCGCGGCCTCGCCGAGGGCTATGAACTCAAGCTCAATTCCTATGACTTGGGTGTGGACATCGAGCTCTATGACGCTACCCAGCGGCTGCGCTTTGAGCATCCCGAAGTCCGCAGCGTGATCTTGTGCTCGGCCAAGGAACGCATTTTCTGCGCGGGTGCAAACATCAAGATGCTCGGCTTGGCGAGTCATCCGTTCAAAGTCAATTTCTGCAAGTTCACGAATGAAACCCGCAACAGCATCGAGGACGCGACCCGGAACTCTGGCCAGTTCTATATGACAGCGATCGGGGGTCCGTGCGCAGGCGGCGGCTACGAGCTCGCGCTCGCCACGGAGTACATAATGATGGCCGATGACGGTTCCACCAGTGTCTCTCTTCCGGAAGTGGCGCTGCTCGCCGTGCTTCCCGGGACCGGTGGGCTCACCCGCCTGGTCGATAAACGCGGAGTGCGGCGCGACCTGGCAGATTTCTTTTGCACTACCGAAGAGGGCGTCAAAGGAAAGCGCGCGGTCGACTGGCGCCTGGTGGACGAGGTGGTACCCAGGACTCAACTCACCGAAACCGCCAACCAGAAAGCGCTACATTTCGCTGCCAACTCAAACCGTCCGGCGAATGCTACAGGCATCATCCTCACCCCGCTTCGTCGGACCGTCGACGATCGCACCATTACCTATGATCATCTGAAAATCGAGTTGGATCGCGACCGCGCATGCGTGACCCTTTTGATCCAGGGTCCGGCCGAAGCGGTCAAGAGTCCCACTGCGCTCGGATGCGACTTCTGGCCGTTGGCGATCGCACGCGAACTCGATGATGCGATTTTGCATCTCCGCTTCAATGAAGAAGCGCTCCGAACCTGGGTGTTTCGGACCGAGGGCGATTCCGCTCTGGTCGCGTCCTACGACGCCTTCCTATCAGCCAACGCCGAAGACTGGCTGGTACGCGAGATCATTCTCTACCTGAAGCGCACGCTGAAACGCGTTGACGTAAGCGCTCGCTCGATCTTCGCGTTGCTCGAGCCCGGTTCATGCTTTGCGGGATCACTGTTGGAACTCGCGCTCGCGGCCGATCGCGCGTACATGCTGCGGGGCGTGCGCGACGGTGATGAGGCGCCGCCGGCATGCATCGTTTTGAGCGACCTGAATTTCGGCCGACTTCCGATGTGCAATGGGCTGTCGCGGTTGGAAAGCCGTTTCTTGCACGAACCCGACAAGTACCGGAACCTGCGCGCGCGACTGGGCGAGCAAATCGATGCGGAAACCGCCCAGGCGCTGGGCCTGATAGGCTTCGCACCTGACGATTTGGATTGGGACGACGAGGTGCGCCTCGCGATCGAGGAACGCGCCGCGTTCTCGGGCGACGCACTCACCGGCATGGAAGCATCCCTGCGGTTTGGCGGGCCCGAAACCATCGAGTCAAAAATTTTCGCCCGGCTGTCAGCGTGGCAAAATTGGATCTTTCAGCGCCCCAATGCGGTCGGCGAGAAAGGCGCGCTCAAGCTGTACGGAACCGGACGCCGTCCCGAATTCGACCCGCGGAGAGTGTGATGTCGATCAACTACGACGAACGAATACCCAACAACGTCGGTCTGTCCGCCGACCGCCGGCTTCAGCGCGCGCTGGAGAATTGGCAGCCCAAATTCCTCGAGTGGTGGAACCAAATGGGTCCGTCCGGATTCCAGACCGCGGACGTCTATTTGCGTACCGCAACTTCCGTAGACGCCAAAGGCTGGGCCACCTTCGACTATCTCAAGATGCCCGAGTATCGCTGGGGAATTTTTCTCGCTGAACCGGTGGCCGATCGCAAGATCGGCTTTGGCGAGCAGCGAGGCGAGCCGGTGTGGCAGGAGGTTCCCGGCGAGCATCGCGGGGTACTGCGCCGCCTGATCGTCACCCAGGGCGACACGGAACCGGCATCGGTGGAGCAGCAGCGTCACCTGGGCCGAACCTGTCCCTCCCTCTATGACCTTCGCAACCTGTTCCAGGTGAATGTCGAGGAGGGGCGCCACCTCTGGGCGATGGTTTATTTGCTGCAGGCCTACTTTGGGCGCGACGGACGCGAAGAGGCTGAAGCGCTGCTTGAGCGGCGTTCAGGAAGCGCCGACAATCCGCGAATTCTTGGTGCTTTCAATGAGCGTACCCCCGACTGGCTCTCCTTTTTCATGTTCACGCATTTCACCGACCGTGACGGGAAATTTCAGCTCGCGAGCCTCGCGGAGTCTGGATTCGACCCGTTATCACGCACCTGTCGCTTCATGCTCACCGAGGAGGCGCACCACCTTTTCGTCGGCGAAACCGGAATCGGGCGCATCATCGCCCGCTCCTGCCAGCTCATGAGGGAACATCGCACCGACCGCATCGGCGACTATGGCGGCATAGATCTCGCGATCATCCAGAAATATCTGAATTTTCATTTTTCCGTTTCGCTGGACCTGTTTGGTTCTGAGTTGTCAACCAACGCCGCCAACTACTTCAGCACGGGTTTAAAAGGCCGCTTCAAGGAGTCCGAACGCAACGACGATCACCGCCTGACCGAATCGACTCATCGCGTCCTCAGGGCCCATGCAGGAGCGATTATCGAGAGCGAGGAGCCCGCCCTGACCGCGCTCAACGAGAGCCTGCGCGACGCGTACATTGCAGATTGCTGGCGGGCATTGGTGCGCTGGAACAAGAACATCGAGGATTCAGGAATAGACTTTCGTCTGACTCTGCCGCATCGTGGATTCCGTCGCGCGATCGGCGAGTTCAAGGGACTATACGTCACGCCTGAGGGACTCCCTGTATCCGAGACCGAATGGCGTGCGCGCGAGGGGCAATGGCTCCCGACCCCCGCGGAGAGGGAGTTTATCGGCTTCCTTATGACTCCGGTCCTCCAGCCCGGCAAATTTGCAAGCTGGATCGCCCCGCCCCCGCGCGGAATCAATCATCAACCTATCGAGATGGACTACGTAAGAGAGTTGCCGACCAAATAATAAGACGGGTCCTTGGGCCCGCCCTCCTGAAAATTGTGCGGCCTCTCGGACGGCTCTGGACGGCCCGTTTCTTGCGGAAGCGTATCCGTGAACGGGCCGTACGGAATCTCCTAGGCACAACTGCCGCAAGGACGGGCAAGTGCCATAGCGGGTGCTCGTTGTACGGGCATCTGAGGAGGATCGTGATGAGCCTGAAATCTCTAAGCGGGGCAGGAATCTGGACATCAAGCTGTTGAAGACTTTCCTCGCGTTGGCCGATGAACGGAGCTTTACCGCTGCAGGCAAGCTGCTGGGGCTCACCCAATCAGCCGTCAGCCAACAGATTCGGGTCCTTGAACGCGAATTGGGCGCCGAACTGGTCATGCGTTCCAACAAGCTCGTGGGTCTGACCCCGGCGGGCGAAATCCTGCGGCAGAGTTCGCACCGCATTCTTGAAAATCTGGACCAAGCGCGCAGCCTGATCGCCGAGCGCTCGAGCAACGGCGGAGGACGTCTGAGAGTTGGCGCCCCGGCCAGCGTGTGCCGGACGTTGATGCCCCGAGTGGCAACCGCGTTTCACACGCGATTCCCCGCGACGGATCTCTCCATCATCACGCTTGGTCAGGCGAACGCCATCGAAAGACTCACCCGCAGAGATGTCGATTTCGCATTAACGTTGGCTCCGGTACGCCACAAAGCAATCGCAGCCGCGGAGGCCGGCCGCGACGAAGTGGTCGTCATCGCGGGCGAGCAGAATCCCCTCAGCCGCCTCTCACGACTGCGCGCGCACGACCTCCAATCGCAGGCAATGATCCTGCCCCCCAACCCCAACACCGAGTACGCGGTGTGGAGCGCATTCATGCTCGAGTCCGGCGTGTTCCCGCGTATCAGGCTGGAAACCGACAGCCTAGAACTGGCAATTGCGCTTGCTCGTGCTGGATTGGGACTCACGGTCGCGCCACGCTGGGCAATAATTTCGATGGAAAAAGGGCTGGCAGCACTTAACGTAGGCGACTCGGGCCTCTGGCGCACCTGGGTGGTCGCATACTCGGCGGCAATGCGGCTGACCTCGATTCATCGCGCTTTCCTGCGTATCTGCAGCGAACAACTCGGCGCCGCGCTGAGTGGCACTCCGGCCAACGAAGGTCTCGAGAGTTCGGCGAGTCTGGAACGATCCGGTGCCGCCTAGGAAGAGCTACCTTGTGGTCGGGGCTTCGGCTGCACGGTTCGGCTCTTCTCTTCCCACAGCTTGATGCCGCCGAGCAGCCCGTTAACGTTGCTAACGGTGCTCACATTGCTTGGCAATTTGATCTTGATGTATTTGGTGTTACCCCCTCCCAGATACAGTCGGTCATAGTTGAACATCCGCTGCGTGTCCTCGATCGCCTCGACCAGCATCTTGTTCCACTTCTTCTTGCCTTTTTTCTTCAGGGCGCGCGCCCCCAGCTCGTCTTCATAAGTCTTGCCTTTGTGAAATGGATGATGGCCGACTTCCAGATGGATCCGGTGACCATCAACGAAAATTACCGATCCCACGCCGGTTCCCAAGGTGAGAACCAGCTCGATTCCCTTGCCGGTGACGCTGCCCAGTCCCTGCACGTCAGCGTCGTTCGCGACGCGCGCCGGGTGTCCGAGCTGTTTTTTTAGCGCCCCTGCTAGATCGAAACCGTTCCAGCCCTTGCCCAGATTGGCAGCGCTGTAGACCACGCCATCCTTGACCACTCCCGGAAACCCCGCGGAGACCCGCGAGAACTTCGCGCTTTGACTGGCCAGCTTCCGGATAGCGGCAATCACGTTGCGGGGCGTTGCGCTTTTCGGGGTCGGAATTCGTAAGCGCTCGTTGATCGGCTTGCCGTTGGGGGCCAACGTCTCCGCTTTGATTCCGGTGCCGCCAATATCGACGGTCAAGGTGAAGACCTGGTTCTTGTTCTGCTCTGAAGACTTCTGCGGTGGGTTCTTCTTCGGCATGGCTTTCCCTGTCTCTAGGCTCGATTAAACCGACCCAGGAGGTTATAACGCAATCCGTTCTTTTCGTGCATATCGGCATAAGAGTGCCCTAGCCGACTGGCAAAAGAAGTGCTCAACCTTGGCCGTAAATGGTGGCGGAGATGCGGGCATGGATCGCTAACTATTTCGAACTCGATGCGCATGACACCACCATTCGGCGCGAGGCACTGGCCGGCGTCACCACCTTCGTCACGATGGCTTACATTATCGCGGTCAATCCCGCGATTCTGCACGCCGCCGGCATTCCGGTTGACCCCTCCATGGTCGCCACTATCGCAACCGCGGTGTTCGGCTCACTCGCGATGGGGCTTTACGCGAACCGCCCCTTCGCGATCGCTCCCTACATGGGCGAGAACGCATTTTTCGCTTACACCGTCGTGCGGGTGATGGGTTATCGCTGGGAGGTTGCGCTGGGAGCGGTATTGTTTGCGGGTATGATCTTCACCCTGCTGACGGTCGCGCGGATTTGGCAATGGATGATCGACGCTCTCCCGCCGGGACTGACCCACAGCTTCGCGGCCGGCATCGGATTGTTCCTCACCTTCGTCGGATTGAACGAAGCCGGAATCGTGCGGATCGGCGTGCCGGGTGCTCCGGTCAGAATCGGCAACCTCGCTTCCCCGGTCGTGCTGATTGCGATTTTCAGTTTTCTCGCAATCGCGGTTTTGACCCTGCGCCGGGTTCCCGGGGCCATCCTGCTGGGAATTCTTGCGGCCGATCGTGGCGTTCGTCAGTGGCATAGCCCCCGGACCCGGAGCGTGGATCGGAACTCCTCCGAATCCCGCTCCGATTATGTTCAAGGCCGATCTCTCGGCGGTGCTGAATTTCCGGTTCTTCGGCGTTCTGCTTTCAATTTTTGTCATGGCGTTGATCGACACGATGGGCTCCTTGATCGCTGTCTCCTCGCGCGCGGGATTTCTGGACGAGCGCGGCAACCTGCCGCGAATCGCACCGCCCATGCTCTGCGATGCGTTGGCCACCGTATTTGCGGCGCTAGCCGGAACCACGACTTCCGGTGCGTTCATCGAATCGGCGGCGGGAGTACAAGCGGGAGGACGGACCGGTTTGACTGCCGTTTTCATCGCCGCGCTTTTTATCCTGGCGCTGTTCTTCGCGCCGCTCGTAACCGCGATACCCCCGGCCGCATATGGCCCCGCGCTGGTGATCATAGGCTCTATGATGATGGCGCCGATCGCGAAGATCGACTTCGATGACCCGACCGAGTCGATTCCGGCCTTCGCGGTAATCGCGTTGATCAGCTTCACCTACAACATCGGAGTGGGGATCACCGCTGGGCTGGTGCTCTATCCGATCTTCAAGCTTGTGGGGGGCCGCTCTGCTGAGGTCCCCTTGGCACTGTGGGCGCTCGCGGCCCTGTCCGGGCTGTTCTTCGCCTTCTATCCATACGCCCCGTGAACTAGGGTTTTGCTCTTCTCTGGTTATGCTCTCGGGTGGCGCCCGGAGAATCGAGGTGGGATGACATGCATTCATGAGAGTGCGCGCTCCCGCAAGATTACTGGTGGTTCGCCCCTACATGTGGGGCCGAGACCAGCATTGGTGGAAACTCACTGCATCTAGTGCCATCGACGGCGCGCCACCGGGGACCGGCCGCGCGCCTTAGAGTTGGTTTAGTGGGAGCCGACGGCGGCTAGCGAGCCCGGACGACGCGCGATTCGGTCTTCGACCGCGATCAGCTTTCGCGTTTGTTCGCCGTAAAGCTGAGCATACACGCCCCGTCGCGCAAGCAACTCTGCATGCGTACCGCTCTCAACCACGCGTCCCTGGTCAAGCACGACGATCAGGTCGGCCTCGACCGCGCTAGCCAGGCGATGCGCGATGAGGAAAGACGTTCGCCCCCTCATCAGGCGCCGCACCGCGTCGTGAATCAGATTCTCGACTTCTGAATCGAGACCTGAGGTCGCTTCATCGAGGATAAGAATGGGCGGATTCTTCAGGAAGACCCGGGCCAGGGCGAGGCGCTGGCGCTGTCCGGTCGAGGGGCGAAGAGCACCCTCACCGATTATTGTATCCAGACGCTCGGGGAGCGACTGGACAAACTCGCGAATATTGGCCTGCTCCAGAGCCCGCCAGATTTCCGCATCTGAGGCGCCGGGACGTCCATATTGGACGTTCTCGCGAATCGACGCGCTGAAGAGAACTGCATCCTGCGGCACAATTCCGATCGAATCGCGCAGCGACTTGAGCGTGACCGAACCGATATTTTCGCCGTCAATCAGGATTCGTCCCACGCTAGGCTCGTAAAACCGCGGAATCAGACTCGCCAGCGTGGTCTTGCCAGCACCCGATCGCCCAACCAGCGCTACAGTCGTTCCAGCCGATACTCGCAGGCAGACGTCGTGCAAGACCGTGCGCAGCGCAGTTTCGCCCGAGACCTGGTATGCAAAGTCCAGGTTTTCGATCGCGACGTCCCCGCGACGCACGATCATAGGCCGCGCGCCCGGAGCATCGAGTACCTCGGGCGTCTCATCGAAGAAATTGAAGATTCTCTCGATCGCTGCTAGCGAATTAGCGACGATCACCGAGAGTTCCGAGAACCGTTGCAGGGGCAGATACAGCGCACCCAGGTAGGCGTAGAAGGCGACCATGGTTCCGATCGCCATCTTGCCCCGCAAGATGAAGATCGCGCCCGCCCAGATAACGATCAGCGGGGCCGCCCGGGTGATGAATTCGCTGAACATCTGATGCGTCGAGGCAAGCTTCACGCTGGTGATGGTCAGGTCGTAGAGCTCGGTGGTGCGCTTGTGAAAGCGCCTCGCCTCTTCCGCCTCGCGCGCGAATGATTTGACCGTCGCCACGCCTGCCACTCGTTCCTGCAACTCGCCGGAAAATTCCTCGACCACTTCCTGCAGCTCGTGACTTGCCTCCTTGATTCGCGGTGAGAGAACTCGAATAACCGCCACGTAGAACGGCACGACGATCAAAGAGATCCACGCCAGCCGGGCATCGAGCACAAACAACAGCCAGATGACCAGGCCCAATGAGATCCCGTCCATCCAGATATTGATCATCGCCGATCCGACGAAGTTCTGCGCAAGCTGAATGTCACTCACGAAGCGCGATACGATGCCGCCCGATGCGTTCCGATCGAAGAACGAATGCGACAGACGTTGCATATGGACGAACAGCGCATAACGCAGATCGAAGATGAGGCGATGCCCAGCCATACTCGCCCAGTAGTTGCGGTAGTAAGTAGCAACCGCCTGAAACATAAAGAGAACAAACAGCCCGGCGGTCAGGGCTTCGAGCTTCGCAGTGGGTCCCGAACCCAGGTGCATGATCGCCGCAAGCGCGACGCTCCATCGATCGATGAGCCGGTTCACCCGCTCCATGTGCGGCTGTGGCACCAGTAGAACGTCGAAGACGTATTTGAAAGCGAGCGGGAAGGCGAGCGGCAGTCCGAATTTGAGGACCCCCATCACTGAGCCGCCCGCGACCAGCCACAGGTGGGGCCGAACGTAACTCAGGAAACGAAAGGTAGCGGTCTGCGGAATCAGCTGGCGCAGGAAGCTTGGCCGGGAGGAACCTGCCGCGGCGTCGGTCCCCACCGCCACCGCGCCGTCTGGTTGGTCAGGTTCGTCCGAAGCCGACTCGCCCCCAGGATCGGAACCATCCAACGCGGCCCGCGCGGTGGCCGATGAGGAGTCCTGATTGTCCGGCATGCGCCAAGCATACCGGGTGCAAGGCAACGAGAAAATAAGCCGGTCATACCCGCCGCTCCTTCGCCTGAAAAAGAGCGAGGCGACTGAACATCGCGTTGCTTAAGTGCGCGACGAATGTGCGCCCACGGATCCCACACTTGGCCTCCATTCGCGGTCGCATTCCGCCGAGCAAATGCGGCTACCTGCCCGAGGGGGGTGGGTAACGTACCTCGAGAACGAAAAGAGCGTTCTTGATGGACCCTCCCGGTCAGGCGTTTCTGGCCCGGATCGCCTCGAGGCGGAAACCCAAGGCCGCCGCTGAAAAACGCCAATGCGTCCGATGCAGATGTAAGAAGTTAGACGCTCGTCGCGGCGGCGCAACTAATGCGCTTACGTGCCCACTTCGATTCGACCGATGACCGAGGGAATGCGACTGCGCTTTGATCTGCCTTCGAGTCCCGCTGCCTCCAGACGTTCGAAATATTCGCGGGCTACCAGGCGAATGAATTTCGAGGTCGCGATGCGGCCTGCCTTCACTTGTTCCTTCTCGAGGCCCCCGCCCGCGATGATGATCAGCGGTTCGAGCAATTCCGGGCTGCCGATCAGCCCGAGCATGACGTGCTCGGTCTCGTCGACGTATTCGTGCATGGCGGCGCTGTCGTTGGGGCGATGCTTTAGAAAGTATCGCAGCTGCCCGAGTCCATACGCGGTCTGCCGGGCGGTGTCCTGAATCGCGTAACCCATCAGCACGCGGTCGACTTTGCTCGGCGCAAACGTGGCCACCTGGCGGCACAGCGTGAGAAGAAAGCCGCCGAGCGACAGGTTGACCGCGACCGAGCCCCGCGGAAATGTTTCCGCAAACAACCACTCTTTGAGCCCCTGCTCCGCGCTCGCGCTGGCGCGCTTCAATCCCGCCCCGCCATACAGTGCGCGCTTGCGGAAGGCTTCGTTGAGCCGCGCCCAGACCAGCATCTGCGCACACATCCAGCTCTTTTGCTCGATGAAGTCCTGGTTTATGAGCGGAACCCAGCGTGCAGAAAAGTCGAGTGAGATAAGCGCACACTCCTGCAAGAAGGTGTGGAGCTGCGCGCAGGAGGCTTCGAGTTCCGCCGCGAGAGGATGTGTGTCGAGCTGACCCCAGGGGACGTCTACCGCCGGGGTCCAGCGCCGCGCCTTGTCCTCTTCGTACAGTTCGGTGACGTTGTCGGACCATACGTCCGATTTCCGATTGACGACGTAGCCCATGTCGGGCAGCTTGCCCCATTTTTCACTGCCGCGGGCGACCATCGATTGGCTGTTGCGCACGTGCTCCGGAATGCGCGAATAGCCGTACTCGCCGATATCGAGATCCCGGTAGGTGAGCCCGCGCCGCAGGTCGGCAGGCCTGCCTTTGATCTTCTCGGTTTTGGCGTCATACCAGTGGAGTCCCAGGTTGCCTTGCATCACCTGGTTGGCCGCTTCGAGGCTGGCTTCGTCCTGGGTGTAATCTTTGTCGGCGTAAAATGCCATGACGCGTCCCTAGTTGAGCCTGATTCCAGCCGCTTCCGCGGCAGCCTTGCCCACCTCGAACATCTGGTAAAGCTTGGAGCGGTCTTTGCGCTCCGGCATTCCGCACTTCTCCAGCCGCTCGAAATGCTCTTCCATCTGCTTGAGATTGAACCGCGTCGTCACCTTGATCCCTTCCTCGATGTTCTCCCGCTTGAGTCCTCCGCCGGCAAGTATGATGAACGACTCGGTCAATTCGGTCGCGGCGGCACCCGCAAACGAGATGTTCTCGGCTTCATCGAGGTGCGCATGCACCACGTCGCGCTTTTCCGGGAAGTTCTCGAGCACATATTTGAAATGCTGCATCCCGTAGCCCACGTGGCGCGCCTCGTCCTGCATCACCAGCCGGAAGATTCGCTTGTCGACATCGGTCGGTGACAGAAATTCGCTGAAGCGAAACAGGGTGAGCACGTTGCCTTCCGCCACCAGGTGCAGCGCGACCGACATTTCGCTGAACGAATCCGCGTCGCGCAGGTGCTTGAGCGCCATCTCGTTCATCGGGCTGGCCTTCATCAGGCCCCATCCCGTCGTCAACGCGCGCTTGCGAAACGCCTCGGTATGGCGCGCCTCATCCATCGCTTGCGATGCAATGAAGGCCTTGACCTCGACAAAGTCGGGATTGAGGCGCGGCAGCCACATCGCAGGCGTGTCGGTCGCGATCATTTCTACTTCGGTGAGGAAGGTCATCAGCTGCGACAACGCTTTGCCGGTCGTCTCCGGCAACTCGACGCCCTCCAGACGCTCCCACGGAATGTCGGTGGTGACGTTCCATTGCCGGGTAACCGCTTCCTCGTAGTAGCTCTCGGTGTTGAACGCCCAGACCTCACTCTTGCGCGACACCCACGGCTGCGCGTCGGGAAGGCCCTCGGTTATCTCCGCGCCGCGTGGCGCGTACGAACGATTGGTCCGCACCTTCTCCGGCACGTTGGTAAATCCGTAGCTGCCGATATCCAGATCGCGATAGGTCAACCCGCGCCGTGGATTCGCCTCATGCGGTTTGACTTTTTCGGTGTTGGCATTCATCCACGAAAGGTCCAGCTCTCCAGTCCGCATCGTGTAGAGCCACTTGTCGACGAAGTCCTTGTCCTCAAGAAAGTTACGTGTCGCCAGGTATGCCATCGTAGCAGCGCCTCCGTGCCAGGAGCCTTAGTTGAATCGCACTTCAACCTTGCTCGAGAGGTCGAAGAACTTCTGAATTGATTCCATGAACCGATAGAGCTTGTCGTGCCCGTCGGGGTCGTCGTAAACAACCTTAAGTTGTTCGCCGAAATGCGCGAGCGTGTTGATGTCGTGGGAGGTGTCCGCCTCGCCGTTGCGAAGGATATTTTCGATCATCTCCCGCCACACGCCCGTATCGCCCTCGATCGTGAAATCAACCTTCTTGGGATCGATCGCCTCGACTTCACGCGCATCCTTCAGCTCAAAGACCTCGAACTCCAGAATGAAGTTGCGCGCCTTGCCGTTGTGTCCGATCCGTACACCGAAAGTGGTATCGATAAAGCCGAGGCGATGAAATCTCTCCTGATCCGCCGCCATCTTTTCCTTAAGCGCCTCGAAATATTCCGTCGAGGGAAAGCTGACTGCCATTCCAAAGTCTCCTGCCTAAGCCGGGTTCGAGGTTAGGGCCAAATACAGTGGCACGCAAGCTTAT